>RHFB01000089.1 GCA_003724285.1 Nitrosopumilus sp. H13
CTAGGGCGGCCACCTTTTTGGTCCCCTCCTCAAAGAGATTTTTTGTCTCGTCTGAGGATCCGGCTATCTGGGGGCGGATCTTCTCCTGCAGGCGCTCTGCCATGTCTAAAAAGACCTGCGGATCAGGCTCTGCATACGCATCACCGATCACGACTCCGGCAAGCACCAGCAGGCAGGCCATGACAGGCGCGTTCATGCCGAGTCCTCCCTGAGCCTTATCAGGTTCTGCTGGTCTTTTTTGGATATCTCTATTACCCCCTGCCTTTCCAGCCGCCTTACTGCGCGCCACATCGTGGTTCTGGGAAGCAAAAATCTCTTTCTCAGCTCGCTCTCTAGCGCCTGTCCGCCGTTCTCAGAGATGAACCTGACTATCTTTTTGTCATCCTCGCGCATCTCTGGCGCCTGCTCGATGGCAGTATCGGCAGACATGGAAGTCTCCGGCTCTGCCGGCTGGACCGCTCGCGGCGGCCTCCTTTTTACCAGCACCACGATCCCGGCGGCCGTAGCAGCGGCAAGCGCCGCTCCGAGCGCGATTAGATAGTTGTCGTCAGGAGCAGGCTCGACTGCAGGAGCAGCAGTGCCAAAGATATAGTTGATCTCAGAAATTCCCGCGCCCAGCTGCAGCATTATCTGATCGTCACGGAGATCCATGTTCGAGGGGGTCGCAGACATGCCCACTATGATCGAGTTTGGCGGCATCAGCAGCGAATACGGGCTGTGCGAATCTAATGCAAACGTCCAGATGCGCCCCTCTTTTGAGACAAGATCATGGATGTCATACTCGATTGTTACGATAGAGGAGCCAAATGTGGAGACTGCCGCCTCTCTGCCATCCAGCTCGCTTGAAAGCAAAAAGTCGTTCTCGCCGAGCGCGATGAGGTTGTCTACGGAGGAGCCAAACAGATCCACCCGGAGATCCGGCTCGAGTGGATCCACGCCGAGCTGGTTGGTGACATGTGCAGAGCCGTCCGAATACAAGATGAGATCGAGCGCCCGGGTGGAGCCCAGCGAGGACTGCATGGGGACCGCAAGCGCCACTACAATCAGGCCGGTAATCACAAGGGGGGCCTTGACCATCGTTTGGGTGATACTATCAGTCCTTACAAAAAGCATTCCATCGGGGGGTGATTCCGCCTGAGCCGGCATGATCTGTGCATTCATTCCTCAATACCTCAGATTCATGCTGTCAACCAGGCCCTGGAACCTCTTGAACTCTTGGAAGAATTCAAGTCCCTTTTCGGTTATTTGGTATACCTTGTTCCGGCTTGTCTGGGTTGTCGTTACCAGACCGGCATCTATGAGCTTGCTGCATTTGTCTATTACGGCATAGTGTGACAGGTTGGCCTTGCGGGATATGGCTGATATGATGATGCCCTCGCGGCCGCCGTCTGCAGTCACGTCTAGAATGTCGCCCATTATGCCCATTTCGGAGCGGTACTGTTGTTTTGACACGTACTAGTATACAACTGTGTAGCTTAAGAGGGATGTCTTGAAACTCCAAAGCGGAACGCAAGGCGGAACGGCCGTTTCATGCCGGGGGAACCCAGCCACAGGCGTGAATCCGGGGCACGGCCGGGCACCGCCATACTGGCAGCTTTATTAAAAGAATGGCGCATAGCAAGGTTGTGAAGCATGAGACGTGTGCCTATTGCGGAGACCTGACAGACATGCCCTTTCAGTGCAACTATTGCAAGGACCAGTTCTGTCCAGACCACAGGCTGCCCGAGGAGCACAGGTGCGTAAAGCTCAGCCAGATCAGGGCAAGCCGGTTCGGCCAGAAAAAGGTCGTCCGGGACGGCGGGCCGAACAAGTCGGGCATCTTTAAGAGAATGTTCGGGAGATCCTAGTAGGGGCTCTTGTCCGGCGAGATTTTTGCGCGCCTGCCTTGGTATACCAGCGCGACTCCGAGCGCAAACATCACCAGCGCAGTAAGCGGAAAGTTCTGCGGCGCCGGCAGGATAAACCAGTAATAGATGCCGAATCCAAACGAGACTGCCGCCTGCGTCCAGAGCTTTGTCCATTTCGGGGCCCTGATCAGCCTGCTTGCCAGCTCCACTGCAAAGATCCCTATTACCGGGTATATCGTGTAAAACAGAAAGTCTATCACGTCCACCCCTGTGTGCGACATATGGTAGGTGCGTGGCGGGGATAATTTCTATCTAATCTTCCAGACGCACCCTTGTCGCCGCGCCCTTGGTAATCAGGGCCTGGGCGTTGTCGTATGGAATGGTGGCTATGTCTTCTGCCTTGAACGGGCCATACCTCTGCATGTCCACTCCCGTGAGCTCGTCTGCGTCCTTGAGAATCCTGACCGTGACCCTCTTTGTCTTGTGCCCGTATGCCAGCGACTCGAGGAACTTTGACTTGCCGTTTACTGTCGCAGAGATGATCATCTCCGTTCTCTCCCGCTGCTCCTCCTGCGAGTCGAGGATGAATTTTTCCTCGTCAAGCAGGCGCCCTGCTGATGCATCCGGCGACTTTGAGATCTTTTCAAGCCTTGTGCTCAGCAGCAGCGATGTCAGCTGTTCTGCCATGTCTATGAGGGCGTCTTTGATCTTGTTTTCCACGCCGTCGTACTCTTGCTTTTTGAGTCCCCCGACAAACTCTGAGAGATCCCGGTAAAAGGACGGCTCGAGATCCGAGAGGGCGTCGCTTTCTGTCTCCCTTAGCACCCTGAGGTGCAGTGATGCTATGTCCATCCTGTTCGTCTCAGCCATCTACCCAATCCTTAAATGATAGAAGTATTTGTGTTTGAAGTGTAATTGCCCTATAAAGTCAGCCATGGAAAGGCGATCCCGATAACATA
>RHFB01000006.1 GCA_003724285.1 Nitrosopumilus sp. H13
CAAACGCTGCAGACACGCCGTGGGCTCGTAGCTCAGCTTGGCTGGAGCGTTCGACTGATAATCGAAAGGTCATGAGTTCGAATCTCATCGGGCCCACCATGCTTTCCTGCCTGCATTTCCGGCATTGCAGTCAAGTGTCAGAAATACGAATCGTCTCCAAGAAAAAATACCGCCCGGATTGCAAATGCCACCACCGCGCCCGCCAGTATCACCAGCGCAATCCGAGTTAGATAGTAATTGGTCGTGTAATTGTCATATTCATTATCCGGGGAAAGAATGCCGTAAAACATTAGCGTGCCCATGGCTGCAACCAGGTGAATGAATCCCAATAGTAGTAAAATGCCCGTGACTCGTACAAACAGCGAGACAGTCAGTGTGCGCATTCAGGCATACGCTCCGTTTTCAGACATGGACTCATGGCCTCATCCGGGACAGCCAAGTCAGCGCAGGATACAGGATAATCCCGGATCCTGCCGCCAGACCGGTCAGAATTGCAAGCAGTTTGTTTATGGATTTCATGTCACACAGGCATCCTTGGCTTGAACGCGGGCTTTGATTTTGCAAGCATGTAATCGGGTATAAATCAAAGGACTGCTTGCTAGTGCAGATAGCACCATGACTGATCCGATATCAATATGACTGGCAGACCGTACAGCTTGGTGATCATGGCAGTTTGCACCAGATTGCCGTCCTTTGGGGCAATTCATGTATTATAATAGTGTAAAGTATTATTTATATTTTTTTTCATTCCAAATATTTGGAATGACATACATATATAGCATAATTACAGGTCAGTGTAAACTTGACGGTGGGCAGACATACCTATACAACCATAACTTCACAGAACCAAATATTCAAATACGCATAGAGAACGTAGGTTACATGGCAGAACGGCTGGCAATAATGATGTCCATAGCAGTGACCGTGGCGGCCGTAGCTACAAGCATGTTGGCAGATCCGGGGGTCACATCTATGCAAAATGAGAACACCCCCATCGAGTCTGACTTTGTCGACGAACACACCCAGGCAACTGATGAGTTAAATAATTGGTTGGACGGTGAAAAATCACTGCCGCTAAAGGACATTCCCATCCTAGGCATGGTTTCTAAGAGAGGGGTTGAATTGTTCGTGCCAGTAAATGTGGATCATGCAGATCTGGCCGACGTGATAAAAGAAAAGCTCCGCCAGACATATCCCGGACTGGACATCATCATAGATGTCGTTGTAATTGATACCCAGTGGGGAGGAGAGAGTCTTGCAATCGAGATAACGCTGCCATGACGCGACTCTGAAGCCTTGTCTGCTGCCGGCGGTCTGTCCATACTGTCCCATGGTTCTAGTCAAAGTTTGGCACATCAAAGCCATGTCATACTTGCGGATCCGGGATCTTTTGCCGGCACGCCTCCCGGGACTCAGTCCTGTGACTCTGACACCGTCTTTGACCACTGCAGGACCTCCTCAAGCCTGCCTGAGGCCATGTCGCACTCGATACCCGCGTTCTTTGGCATCTTGCCGCACAAAATGAGCTTTATCCGGCCGGACTTTTTCCTGGCCGGATTCACGGCGTCTGCAAAAAAGTTCAGCCCCTCGTACGTGCCAGAAAACACCACCACTGCAAGCAGCCCGGGCTTTTGCCTCCAGACTCGCCCGACAAGCTTTTGAAAGTCAATGTCAAATAATACGTCTACTGCATGCGACATGTCCCCGAGGTGCCAGACGCGCCACCCCTCGCCATGGTATGCCGCAGAGGCGGCCTCTGAGAGAATCACGCTCTGCGAGTCGGCTGCCAGCACGATGACGTTTTTCTCAGCATCTGACACTACCGGGAGCTGTACAAGTATCTGGAGCGATTCGGAGAGAATCACGCCCATCAGGCCCTGCTCGGCGGACCCTATCTTGCCTGCGTCATACATCTCCTGGACTGCCGCAGAGGCGGGCACCACCACCTCTAGTACCAGCCGGGATGCCGACGCGCCCGAGTGAATACAGTTGCGTATAACAGAGTACGCAGAGTCCTTTGCGCACTTTGTCAGGTGCCCAAGATACAGCTCTGCCACCTTGAAATAGTCATCCGGGAACGAAAAGGACTCTTGGCCCGGCTCTAAAAACCACAGGGTCACATTGCCGATGTTTTTTTGACGCAGCAGCCCCTCTGCTGCAAACACCTTGAGGTACTTTGTCATGGTGAGGCGGCTGATGCCGACGCGCCCTGATATCTCCACTCCTGACATGCCGGTATCCGAGTCCCGGAGCGATGTGATCAGCTTTTGCCTTATTTCCTCTGTGGAATAGCCCCTGCCCATGACCATACCATCACACAGGTATGGTATAAAGTTGGTTTTTAGCTCACCTGCGCGCGGCATCGGGCAAAGGCAAGTATTAAATAGTTGTACCACAAAGTACCGTAAGGAAAAGTAAATTGCCAAAAGCCGGATTCAAGTCCATCACCGTTTCTGAGAACGTCTATGACAGGTTTTACGAGGTGTATGACAAGAGCAAGGACAGCCTTGCGCTAAAGGGGGTCAACAGCTTTGCCGGATACATTACATACATGTTAGAGGAAAAGATGGTAGAGGACAGGACCTTTGCAATGTACGCCCCCATGATCGAGAGGGTCTCGGTGGATGAGGACCGCGTGGTACTAAAGGACAACAACAAAAAGAGGATTGCAGAAGTCACCGTCCAGCGCGGCGAGCTGTTCTGCCAGCTGTGCGAGAAAAAGGACTGTATTCACATCGGCTTTGTCTTCTCCCTGCCAGACGTGTACGAGATACTCGACGCGCGCGGCATTAAAAATCCAAGATAGTGGAGGAGGTGGGATTTGAACCCACGAACTCCTAAGAGACAGGATCACCCATGTATGATCTTAAGTCCTGCATTTCCAAGGGCACCGTGTGCCCGCTTTGGCCGGGCTTGATTACTCCTCCAGTATTACAGGATAATGCGCAAGATTTAACGGTTTTTGAAAGAATGAATTATAAGGATTTCGAGGGGGGATGGGTTGTGCTTCGATAGCTCAGCCTGGTAGAGCGTTACCTTGGTAAGGTAAAGGTCGCGGGTCCGGATCCCGCTCGAAGCTTGACAATATAGGCCCTTTTATGGGATCCACTATTAAAAGATGGTGGCCATGAAAGTGACAAAAGAGGAGATTCAGAGGACGGTGACAGAGTCGCCCCTTGTGCTGTTCTACCAGGGGATAAAGGCCGATGCCACAAGGCAGAGGTATTCCAGGATGTTGAAACTGGTACTGTGCAACATGTTTGAGGAGATACTAGATGGAGACCTAGAGCAGCGCGCAGTGCAGTTTGTCAAGCACGGCAGGGAGAACCCCGACTGGACGCGCGACTTGCTGTTGATCCTGTCGCGCAAGCTGCGCGACAGGACGGGGCTGCCAAGGGAGCACCCAGAGTATCTCAACCCGGCGTCAATCGGGATGTATTTCAAGCCGATCAAAAAACTGCTCGACATGAACGACATTGTAATATCCTGGAAGAGGATATACGCCACATACCCAGAGCTTGACAACGTGCATGATACGAGGGGCTGGACCAGACAGGAGATACAGAGGATGCTCAGGTTCTCCCGCCCCATGGACAGGGCCATGATACTGGTATCTGCAAGCTCTGGCATCAGGATAGGGGGCTTTACCGGCCTTGAATGGCAGGATCTAGTCCCCATATACAGGACCGCAGACGGCGCGCTCCAGATGGAGAGGACAGAGTCCCAAGACGGCGCGGAGATCGTCTGCGCCACTCTCAAGATATACCGCGGCACAAGCGAGAGCTATCCGGCATTTGTAACGCCAGAGGCGTACCATTCCATACAGGACTACAGGGAGGAGTGGATGGCGCAGATTGGAAGAGAGCCCAGACAAGACGAGCCCATATTCATAAAGTCCGGGGACCTTCAGCGCAGAGCCACGATTGCCACTGTGAGAAAGCACGTCAGTACGGTGATAGCCAGGGCGAGGCTGAGGGTCCCGGGATCAAAGATCAGCCGCAGATATGACGTCCCCATGATGAACGGATTCAGGAGGTTTTGGAACAAGGCATGCAAAGAGTCACTATCCCGGGACTCGCCGCTCTCATCACTCATCAAAAAAGAGTTCATGATGGGGCATGTCGGGCTGGTAAAGCTGGACAGGAACTATTTCAAGTCCAACATTGTGGAGCTTGCCGAAGAGTACCTTAATGCAGTCCCCAACCTGACCATCGATGACGCCGTCAGGCTGCGCGAGTCAAACCGCCGCAAGGACGAGCGCATACGAAAACTCGAGGACGAAAAGGATACTCGAATATCCGACCTGGAAGAGATGGTAAGGCAGATGGCCACACATATGAAAAAATAGCCCTTTTATCACGTCCTGTCTTGTATTGCATGACAAAACGCGGAATATGCCCCATGTGTGGCGAACAGGCATCAGGGCACACAAACTCTAGAATCATCGCCTGCGCTAAAAAGCTGGTCGGTGACGACTGCGCCTAACCGATTATTTTTTGATCTGAAAAATGCTGCCGGCAGGCCTAGGCATGCCGGTGTACTTGGTCTATGGCAAACTGTCTGGAATATCCGTATTTTTCCATAAGGATCTTGACAGTCCTTTCATCAGATTTGGTCAATTGTGCCATGGTCATGATTGGTCATGCAGATACTTAATTGTTATCCTCTGTTTCTGGGCTCGCTCTAAACAGGCTACTGCCTTGGTCAGTCTTCTCCTGAAATAAGCCGATCTGCCCCCTATGACGGTCACGGTCCTTATAATCGGCCTTGAACCCACCTGCAGATGCACTTCAAATTCACGCAAGGCCATACCTGATTGGCCGCCCCCAAACATCTCATAGGGATCATACACACGCATGCCTCTATCTGTAACCTTGATACCGTTTCTTGCCTCATAGGGGACTGCCATGTATTTTGACTTTTTTATTCCAGAAACGTCTACATCCACTAGTAGGCCTCGGGTGCGCTTACCTGTAGCATATGGCATGGAAGCGCTGGGATCGATTGAAAATGACACAAAATTATTCTTTGCCGCATACATTATTCTAGGATGAAATCCAAAGATCCCGCCATGTTTTGCTATGATCTCAAGCTCTGCTATTGCCATGCCCCTGTAGATGATTCCGCTCCGTTTCAAAATCCGGCGTATCCTTTCATTGCACCGCTTCATAAGCGCGTCCAGATCTCGTAGTGCCTGACTGCGCTTCTTTGCCACAGCCAGAACTGCCTCGTATCTGTCCAGCTCGGAGTGCTTGATTACTGCAGTATCTGAGGCCAGAACCACCCCGGAGGGAGACGAGGACTGCCTGCGCCTCTTGGCTATCCGGGGCAGGTCAAAGTCCTCAAATGCATCATCTAACACGCGGGCCGTCCTGCCCATGGCAACTTGTCTAAAGACTCTGATCAGTTGCCGCTGACTGCCCAGCAGGAATTTTTCATCTGCCTTTGAGAATCCTGCCCGTGCAGCCGGCTTGGATCCCTTTTTCTGGCCGCCGATTGGTTTTGGCCTTTTTGATTCTTGTATCAAAATCGGCACCATCCAGTCGCGCGGCCTGATCTAGGCGTCTGACTGCCTGCCAGCCACGACCTGTTTTTTGATTCTTGTATCAGAATCGGGGCCATACGGCCAGGAACCAGCCCAGCCGGCCAGAATCCCGGCAATTCAGATTCGCCCTGCCACCTTTTCGAGCCTGCCCTTTTCTGCATCCTCTTGCTCTATCACGTCATTGTACATGCCCACGTCCAGATACTCTTGTATCCTGGATTCGAGCAGGTCTGATAGAATTTCGGGGTTCAGGGCGTCAAGCTCCCATGACTGCCCCCCGAACTCTTCAGAATACTTGCGGGATCTGGGGTCAGTCGACTTTGCGGGGTTGGGGGGAGGATTATACTGCTCTATCTGATCCATGGTCAGGGCCAGCCTCTCCACGCTGGGGCTGCATCCAAACGTATTGAGTCTAGAATCAATATCGCGGACCATGTCCATGCCGCTGGGATCGTGATCTCCTAGATATATGACGTGGCACGTCTTGCCGTTTTCCTCCTCGTACTCCATGCGCCCTGCCACGTCGTGAATGGCGCTCGCAGACGAGTATCCCTTGTTGGCAAGTAACAATACATGGTACTCGCGGGTCACCCTCTCCAGTATGCCTGCCAGGGCCTCCTTTTCGACCATCACCTCGACATAGTGGTCCTGGCCTTCCCACCTGTACTTGCGGTACGAGTTCAGGGCGGCCTTTACAAAGTTTGACATTGACCGGAACTCGCCGGGCATTATGGGCGTCCTTGCCCTGTCCATTATCACGTCCCAGTCCACCTCGCCCATCATCCTGCCTGCAAGGAGAATCTTGCTTGCGCGCTGGTACGAGGACAGGTTGTTTGGTATGATGTTGCGCGACACCAGCTGGTAGTAGAGCTGCCTTACCGTGAGGCGGTACCCCTTTTCGTCGTAATCCTCTGCTATCCCGATCATCTGATCCAGCAGATCCCGACTTGCCTTGTGGAGGGACTTTGAACAGTATGCGATCTTGGCCATGCGAGTATTACGGTATTATACGGTACATTCTATAACGGTTTCGAATGGCAGATTCCGGCCTAAAAATGGGCCTTAAATACATCCCATATTTTGGAGGTATGCTGAAGATAGGACTAGACATCGGGACGGGCTTTGTAAAGTGCGTCTCTGATCACGGCAGGTTCAGGTTCCCGTCCCTCTATGTGAGGCGGTTTCACGGCGAGTGGGCCACAAAGCCCACAGAGTCAGTCGGTAATCGCGCCCTGGCATTCCTGTATTCATCGGGCGCCTCTGCGTGCACCCCGATAACTCGGGGCAGGCCAGATACCAGGTATGCAAGGCAGGTAGACCTCCTCATATCAGAGGCCATATCCATGGTGCGCACGGCAGCAGGCAGACAGGCAGATTCTGAGACCCGCATAGTGGCGGGACTGCCGTACGAGGGAATCGACTGCCGCGATGCGATACTGAGGCAGGTGCGCCGCTCTGCAAAGACCAAAAAATGCGACGTGGTACCGCAGGCCGCAGGAACCCTGATCGGGATGAACCGCAAGGACGGCATCGTCGTATCCATAGGGCAGGGAACCACCGAGATAGTGGCCATAGACAACAACCAGGTGATTGACGGGGAGAGCTCGAGATGGTCCTCCGAGTTCATAACCCGCAAGATAGGCAGGTATGCGCATCTGGATGTAGGGCTGCTCAACAAACGCGCCGCAATGTGCAAAAAATACGCAAAGGTGCTAGCAGAGAACCTCTCCCGCGAGATACGCGACATGTCTGCAAGGCACGGTGACTCGTATTCCCTGGCTCTATCAGGCGGAGGGCTGCTCATACCGGGGGTTCGCGAGGCCCTGGAGGCGTCCCTTGAGGGGCTGCACATCTCCGTACCCCCTGATCCCGTGATGAGCAATGCCGTGGGACTGTACAAACTGGCCGGTTAGGGCCTCTTTTTTTTTATTTTGGCGGGCCGCCATGGCGGCCCGGTTTTTGATTCTAGTATCAAAAAAATCAGAGGCGGAGCTTGTCAAGCGGGTTGACATATCCGTCCTCTGCTGTGGATTCTGGCTCTGCGGGGTCGCCTGCAGACAGGGATTTGGCGAACCTGTCTGCCGCCCTGGTGTCCTTTCTGGCAATTGACGCCCTTGCCGGGATGCCGATCAGCATGCCGTTGTGCTCGTCGAGCGCCACCCCCTGGCCGAGCTTTATTCCAAGCCGGAGGACCAAGGCGGGCGGTATGGTCAGGATGTATGACGGCTTGCGCCACTGGAGCACCCTGACGTACTGTCTCTTTTCTTCCATTATACACAAAATACGGGATGCATTTAAGGCAGTTATTTTGACTATTCCAGGCAGTCATTGCAACTGCCTTGACTATTCCCCGGGGAATATGACTAGCCAACGCAGTTGTTTTGACCGTACTAGAGTAGTTGTGTGATTTTCCCATGCCTAGGATTCGTGATACCTGGTTCGCAGTTACTCTACAACCAACCAAACGACGAACCTTTTTTACAAAAAAACAAAGGGGCTCCCACAGGGGAGCCCCAATCCCCACATCTTTGGCGGGCCCTGTCGGCCCGCCTATGGCCCCCCACTTTCTTTCGACAAAACGGGTTTTGATTTCTGGTGGATTCCTGTCGGCTCTGGCTTGGTGGCTCTTTGTACTGTCAGACATGGCTTTTTGATCGCCGAATGATCTTACATGTCAGTCAAAAATTATGATCACAAAGGCTTTAGGGATTGGCAGTCAAGACCGCTGTATTGTCAGAGTATAGGCCTCGTGTACATGACCCGGACATAACAGGAGCTCTTTGATGTCAAGGCCTCAAAAACCGGATCCAGGCGAGACAGTCATTCCCGGAAGTGATTACATTATGGCTCTTGCCTTCATAGTCATACAGGACAAGATTCGCGCGGCCATGGAGTTGTGGAGTCATCTCAAGGGGTTCACGTACAGCCCAAAGTCCGATACGGTGTTTGACGTGGAATATTTGCACGAGGCTCTGGCCCTGTTCCGGGAACTTGTTAGGGGCGGCAGGCATTTCCGGGCAGATAGGCCGATATACTTGGTGGCTGTCACGCACCATACCGGCATTGAGATAGACGACACCCTGAGAGACGGATATGAGGCGATTACCAAGTTCTCAAACCAGCCCCTGATCGGCTACTGGAAGGATCCCGACGGTAGGTCCTATCTGGATGCTGTCGTCGTTGCTCAGTTTATAAACGAGGAAGGCGCAATAAGGGAAGGAAAAAAACATGGACAAGAATTCATCCTCAAAATCCGGCCAGACGGCACCTACGACCACATCCAAACGGATTAAGAACACGTTTGCCCCGGACTGCAACAACGAGTACTTTGTCCCGGCCACTCTGTTTTCACTATGCAAGTACGGGTTCCCGTTTGAAAAGCTTCCAGAGGAGGGCAAAAAGATGGTGCTAGAATACTCTAAAGAATACTATAAAACATGTACAAAACCAGGCGAAAAGACAAAGTTTCCTTCGCCCATGTTTAGCTCTGACGCCATATTGTAAGCGCGAAACTTTTTTGGTCGACGGGGAGCTTGATCTTCTGCCAGACTTTTAGATCCGGGATTCTCTAGTACGCGACCCTCTTGCCTGCCAGCTCCTGGCTCTCCCGCAACAGCCTCTTGGAGATGTTCAGGCGCGGGTTCATCCTCACCTTTGTGTTGCAGCAG
>RHFB01000049.1 GCA_003724285.1 Nitrosopumilus sp. H13
GTAATTACACTATAACCTTGCAAAGCATGATTCCGGGATCACTCCACCACCACCTGCCCTGCCATCCACGGATGCAGGGTGCAAAAATACTCAAACGTGCCGGCGTCATCAAATGATACCATGTACGACTCGTACGGATCCATGTATCCGCTATCAAACATGTCAGTCTGATTCCCGTACGTCCCGGACGTGACGCTGTGAAACGCCGAGTCCCCGTTCACCCACGTGACCTGCCCTCCACGAGACACTGCAATGCTGTATGGCACATAGCACCTGTCTGCCTCCTCGCATCCGGGGCGCGACGCCTTGACTGGCACCACCACGTCTCCATCCGGGATCGTGTTGTCAGTCGGCACATACAGATACGCGCCAATTCCGGCAACCGCCGCTACAGCCACTGCCACAACCACAATCCACAGGTACATCCCTGCCACGTCCAAGTAGGTTATTGTATAATAACCACCATTTCTAAACATACGGGGTTTCATCACGAATAATGGAGCAAAACGGGGACGGACTACTCGGATACATACCAGGATCCCACACGCTCATGGTGCAAAAGAGCTCCCCTCCGCTTGAGGGCTTTGCAGAGAACATCCGGAGCAGCATAAGGGAGTATGCCGAGGACTCTGGCAGCGAGGTAGAAAAGGGCAGCAAGTTTTTGCACTGGATGCTGACCCGGGTCTTTGAGGCAACAGAAGACGACGCCGCAGACGCCATAATTGACGGGGCAAACGACCTTGGAATCGACGCATACCTGCCAGTCGACTTTTCAGACAACACGATTAGATTGTTCCAGTCAAAGTACGGCACGTCCCACTCGACTGATGCCATTGCAAAGTTCAAAGAGGACGCAAAGCGGCTGCTTGCAAGGGACGTCGCAAGGCTTAGGCCAGAGCTTGCGCAGCTGATAACTACCATACGCGAGAAGAACCTCCGGATAAAGTGCTGCTATGTCACGGATCAAAAGGTGGACTATTACGACGAGATGGTAGAGGTAATAGACAGTGACAAGACAATCCAGATGCTCTGGGACCGCATCAAAAAGCCCGCAGAGGGCAAAAAGTCCCCCATAAAGCTCGAGAGAATGCTGACGTACGGCAACACAATACTCGGGATAATAAGGCTCCGCGAGCTGACAGAGTTTGTAAGCAAGAACCGCGACTATGTGTTCGAGTCAAACATCAGGCAGTGGATGCAGTTCAAGACTACTGTAAACAAGGGGCTGCGCGACACGCTGCAGGGCAACCCGGGCAAGTTCTTTTACTATAACAACGGCATTACCATAGTGGTAAGCGACTTTGCAGAGCTCGGGGAGAACCTCATAGAGCTGTGCGCGCCGCAGATAGTCAACGGCGCCCAGACGTCAAACTCGATACTAGACCAGGCAAAGAGGACGAAGAACCTCGACGGGGCCATGACCATCACCATCATAAGGGCAGACGACGAGCAGGAGCAAAACAACATTACAAAGTACAGAAACTCGCAAAACTCCGTCCGCGGCAAGGATCTCGTCTCCCTGATGGACTTTCACAAGTCCATACAGTCCCAGCTGAGAAACAGCGGGTATTTCTACGAGATACAGGCAGGCTCCTTTGACACAAAGACAAAGTCAAAGCAGTGCCAGTACGAGGGCGATGCCGCGTACAACTGCTACCTGCCGGACTCCCACAGCAAGGTGATAGTGGCAAAGGACGCAATACAGGCGCTAGTCGCCGGAATCGAGCAGAGGCCCACAGAGTCGTACAGCTCGCCTGCCCAGTTCCTCCCAAGGGGCCGCAAGTACGACGACGTATTCAACGACAACTTGCGCGACGACTACCGCCTGCTGCTGTACCCGTATCTGGTAAAAGAGTTTGCAAAAAAGTCGCTAAAGTACGGCAAGCACGGGGGCCACAAGACAAAGAGGTATGCCACGCTCTTTTTTGTGGCAGTATACTTTAGGGTGCTGCACAAGAACATACTCTGCACAAGGGGCGACTTCAAGGGGGACGTCAGAAAGCTAGAGCCGATATTTCGCAGCTTTAAGCTAAACTCCCGCATCCTAAAGCTGGCCGACGTGATAGTGACAAAGTTCCTAGAGGACACGGTGGTAGACGACGAGATAGAGATTGCAAACACAAAGCACAACTTTTTCTCCCAGCACGTATGGAACGGCGCCATGCTCCGGGTGGTGGACAAAAAGGTCATGCAGGAAGAAGATGAGATCCAGGCCCTCAAGAGGCTTGCAAATAACCTGATCTAGTAGGCCCAACCGTGTAAAAAACTTGCAGGAGATTTACACTGGCCGGACCTACCTAGTTGTACCTGCAAACAGGTAATATTTAACATGTTTTTTCGGCCTGTCGCAGGCAGCATGTTTTTTATAGCGACTGGCGGGAACACAGCACACCTTGAAGGAAAAATGCTCCCTGTGCGGCCAGGAGATGAAGCTCCGCTACAGCCCCATGGAGGAATGGGGCGTTGATGGCGCCCTCTGCGGCAGCTGCTATTCCAAAAGGATCGGCGAGCACTATCCGGGCGGGCACGTCCGGGTCAACAGGGATTCCGACTAGTCCTTCGAGTACTTGTTCGTATACAGGCAGTTCCACGCAAGCGGATCCCCCTTTACGTCGCTTTCATCAAGGAACGCAATGTCAGTTATCGTCTTTTTGCGCTTGAAGAGATTCACCTGAAAGCTAGAGAACTCTTTGCAGTCGCACTCGTAGTACAGGCACGCATCCCCGTCCCCCTCGTCGTGATCCTCTGCCGGATGCCCGCAGTTGCAGGCCGCGCTCTTTTTTGATTCGCCAAGCGGCTTTTTGACGTACACCCCGAGCCGGAGGTACGCCTCGCCGCCGTGCCCCTTTTTGAACCGCTCATAGTTTTCTGACTTTTGCAGCAGCTTGAAAAAGGACATGTTCTTTTCCGGCTTTTTCGAGTCGGCGCCCATTACAAACCAGTATCTGTCCCCCTCCTCTACAAACCTGACCCTTATGTACGGGTCTGCCCACCAGTGTATCGTGTCATACCAGATGCGCGAGGACTCTTTGATGTCTGAGATCAGCGGTATGATGTTCATCCTCAGGTCGTAATAGCGGTACGCCACGCCCTCAAAGTCATCAAACCACGGTATGGACGACTTTTGCGCCCCCGGCGTGTCAGGCATAAAGACGGCGCGGCAGAGCCCGCAGTTATTTGTATCCCCACACATGGCATGCCGCGCGCGGCCAGATACCGTCAGACGGCATATAAAAGCAGAATCCCGGCCGGATCGCAGGTCTCCGATCAGCGCGTAATAGGCTTATAACCGAGCACCATGCCCATCATACACATGGGATATAGAACCAGCATGCAGATAGTAGCAGACGTCCTGACTGCCACGCAAGAGTCAGGAGTAGACGGAATCAAGACCACCTCGCTCTTGACAAAGGCAAACCTGTCCCATACGAGGCTTGCAAAGTTCATTGAAAACCTCAGCGGCGCCGGCCTGATAAACCGGATTGAGTTTGACGGCAAGAACACGTTTGTAATCACCACAAAGGGCAAGCAGTACCTTGAATCATACGCAAAGTTCGCCGGCATTGCAGAGTCGTTCGGACTAGACATGTAGTCACTTTTTAGGCCTCTTTCTCTTGGCGTTTGCCTTGCGGCGCTCCTGCCTTCCCTTGTAAGAGCTATACAGTACTATTACGATGAATCCCGCAATCGAGGCGTAAAACAGCGTGTACAGGGGCGGCTTTCTGAGCTGGCCGTCATCTGGGGATATGAACGCGATGGGCATCCCCACCACCATGAATGCCAGCATTACGGCAAGGTATTTGTCCACGAGGTATGCACGGTACAAAACCATATATCTTTTTGATATTGCATGGTGGGCATGTCAAAGGCTCTAGATATAGCAGGACTCGGGCTCATCGGCGTGATGACTGCCGCGTTTACCGGCCTGCTCCAGCCTGCAGTGGGGCCCGGGCTCTCGCCGGTCTTTTGGGGATGCGCCGCCGGGACACTCGGGATAATCATATTCCGGAAAAAACGCAGACCGCCGGTCAGCTCTGGATAAACCGACAGATCTATAAAGGAGAATTTCAGACAGGTCTCAAAGATGACAGAACAGATCAAGTGGTGGGTCGGGCTCGGAGAAGAGCTAGAGACGGACATCGAGTCCCTTGATTAGCGAATTTTTCTGTATTGTGTAGTCATCATACCTTGTAATCAAGAGAGCCTCGGACGGGATCTGAACCCGCGACCTAACGCTTACGAGGCGTTCGCTCTACCAGGCTGAGCTACCAAGGCACGACTGACCTGTCCATCAGAGTTAATAAAAAGCCTTTCCGAGTTGGATTGTTGAAAAAGACAATATCCGGGATAAGGGGCGTGGCAGGCGCAGATCTTGATGCCGGCAGCGTCATGGAGTTCTGCGGCAGCTTTGCGCACATTGCAGGAGAAGGGTGCGTCATGGCGATGGACACAAGGCCAAGCGGCCCCGCGCTAAAGGATGCGGCGGCATCTGCGCTCATGGCAGGCGGGGTGGACGTGCTTGATCTTGGAGTAGCGCCGACTCCGGCGGTGTTCCGGGAGGCAAGAAAGTATGGCGCCGGCATTGTGGTGACGTCATCGCACAACCCGGTCGACTGGAACGGGCTAAAGTTTGTAATTGGCGGCAGGGGGATAAACGAGTCAGAGCTGCAAAAGATACTGGACACGAGCCCGAGGTACGGCGGGGCCGGAAGGCAGAGGCAGATAGAGACTACGTATGTGGATGATGCCGCAGGGGTGATAGGTGCAGTTGATGGCGCCCCGCGCATAGCAGTGGATGCCGGCGGCGGGGCCGCAGCGGGGTTTGCGCCGCAAATGCTGAAAAAAATAGGGTGCACAGTAAGAATGGTGAGCTCGGACAGGGGGCCGGATCCCACGCAGGGAAGCCTGGCAGAGCTAGAGCAGGCAGGGTGCCGCATCGGGCTTGCCTTTGACCTTGACGGGGACCGCCTGGTGCTAGTAATTGACGGCAAGAGGCAGCCGCCTGACATGACGCTCGGGCTGGGCGTGGCCGGCGCCATGCGCGCAGGATGCAAAAAGTTCGTATTCAGCATTGATACGAGCATTGCCGCAGAAAAATACGTGCTGGAGAACGGCGGCAGGGTGTGGAGATCAAAGGTGGGCGAGGCAAACGTGGCAGGCATGATGGCCGAGCTTGGCGCGCATGCCGGAGGCGAGGGGAGCAGCGGCGGGTTCATCATGCCAGAGTTCAACTGTTGCCGGGACGGGATGCTTGCAGGCGGCATGATTGCATCGATTGACGGCACGGAAGAGTTTGATCACATGGTGCAATGCATGGAAAGGTACGTCCAAAAGAGGACAAAGATTGCGGCAGACCCGGGCAGGCATGAGGAGATAATGCGCAAGCTCGAGTCGGCCTTTGAGTCAGAGTACTCTGAGACAATTATGATAGACGGCGTAAAGGGGATAGACGAGAACGGCTGGATACTTGCAAGAAGATCAAACACGGAGGATGTGATAAGGATATCGGCAGAGGCAGACAACGAGGAGAGATGCGCAGGCATGCTGCGGCGCGCGCAAGAGGTTGCAGGCAATGCGTGCGCCTGACGAGTCAGATATTATCAGCATGTTCCAAAAAAAACTGCGCACGGGGCCGCGCGAGGACGTGGAGACGTTTGAGCTTGGCGGCATCAAAATGGCCGCAAGTACTGACACGCTTGTCTTTGAGACGGACGTGCCGCCCGGAATGAGCGCCAGAGACGCCGCCGCAAAGGGAGTCACCGCGTGCGTGAGCGACTTTGCGGCAAAGGGAGTAAGGCCAAAGTACGGCATCATGTCTGTGAGCTTGCCTGGCGGCACCACGTCGCGCCGCATAGGGCAGATGGCATCAGGGGTGGGGCAGGCGTGCTCAAAATACGGCATTAGGATGCTCGGGGGCGATACCAACGAGGGGGAATCATCAATTACCGTGTGCCTGTTTGGAAGGGCAGACAGGATAGTTCCAAGGAGCGGCGCGAATAGCGGGGATGCGGTGTTTGTGACCGGGCCGTTTGGATATGCCGCAGCGGGGCTAGACGCGCTGATGCGGGGCGGCAAGAAATTTGCAAGGTATGTGGTATCACCGGAGGCAAGGCTCGAGTTCGGAGTCAAATGCAGCAGATACGCCAGCGCATCGATGGATTCCAGCGACGGGCTTGCCGCCACGCTGCACGAGATTGCAAGGCAGTCAAAAAAGAGGATCAACGTCAGCAAGATTCCAGTCAAAGGCGACCTGGTAAGGTATGCAGAGTCGCGGCGCATCAACCCTGACAGGCTCGTGTTTTACGGCGGAGAAGAGTACGAGATAGTGTTTGCCGCCCCTCCTAGGCACAGGCGCGCCATCATGTCAGGGGCCGGAAGGCTCGGGGTTCCGGTAATCGAGATAGGGACTGTTGCCACGGGGAGGGGCGTGTATCTTGAGAGGGACGGGAAGCTTGGGGCCCTGGCAGACGGCGGGTGGCGGCACCTGGGATAATGGTTTTTTAAACCCCTGCGGGCGTACGTAATCGTTGTCAGAGCAAGAGGCAGTAGAGACCGAGGTAAAAGAGAGTACCGAAGAGACAGTCACAGAGAGTGCTGAAGAGACCAAGGATGCTGCAAAAGAGACCACAGAGACGCCTGCAGACGCCCAAGCTGCAGAGGCAAGCGCCGAATCTGTGGCAGAGCCCATACTAGAAGACGAGGTGAAAAAAGAGAATGAAAAGGTGGGCATTGTGCACATTTACAGCAGCTACAACAACACCATAATACACATGACTGACCTTACCGGAGGCGAGACCGTGGCGATAAGCTCCGGCGGAATACACGTAAACGCGGACAGGTACGAGTCGTCGCCGTTTGCTGCAATGAAGGCGGCAAACGCGGTGGTAGAGTCCGCAAGATCAAAGGGGTTTGTAAAGTTCCACATCAGGGTCCGCGCAGTCGGGGGAGTCGGCTCGAGGGTTCCCGGACCTGGCGCGCAGGCGGCAATCAGGGCGCTTGCAAGGGGCGGGTTTACGATCGGAAGGATTGACGATGTCACGCCCATACCGCACGACACCACCAGGAAAAAGGGCGGCAAGAGGGGCAGAAGGGTCTAGACTGCCTTTATCCTTGCGTCGCATCCCCTAGAGCTGAAATAGTCAGAGACGAACATTGCAAACTTTTCCTCCTTGCCTGCCCGCCCGTATTTCTCCATCATGCCAGAGAACTTTGAGGACATGGCGTCTTCCAGGTCGGACTTGAACGCAAGGGTGAAAAACGTCCAGCCGAACCTCGAGGACGGCTCGCCGAGCGCGTACCCGTTGTAGCACCCAAGCAGGCTCTCCATGTGCGAAAGCGACGTCTTTATGCACAGGAGCGAGTCCGCATAGTTTTTCGAGCTGATCTCAAGCGTGATCACTTTTTCTCACCGGACTTTAGCTTTTCCCCGAGGGATACAAGCTTGCCGTCCTGCTCGACGTTTATCTTTGTGTCCATGCGCACATTCAGGCCCACAGTCCTGAACAGGGCAAGCAGCTTGCCCCCGTCTATCACGTCTGGCAGCTCGCCAGATGCAATCAGCTCGGCAAGCTTTGAGACTATCATGCGGGTCTGATCCGGGAACTGTGCCTCTGCGTTGCGCAGCACCTCCTCACCCCTAAAGCCCAGCCTTGAGAGGAGCGCATCCCTAGGGTCTGTCCTCTCCGGCTCTTCCTTTTGCGAGAGGTTTTTCTGCATCTCTGCAAGCCTCTTGGCCTTTAGCCGCTCCAGCTCGTCGTCGCTCAACCCTTTATCACGCCCACAGGCACGAGCTTTGCCACCTTTGTAGCGATGCCCAGATCATGAGACACGTTGACTACGGCATCAACATCCTTGTATGCCTCTGGGGCCTCCTCTACTACCCCGTCGCGCGTGAGCGCCTTTACGTGGATTCCCTTCTCCTCCAGTGACTTTTTGACGCCGTCTTCAGTATGGCTGCGCCGCGCCTTTGAGCGCGACATCATGCGGCCCGCCCCGTGCGCAGTAGAGCCAAAGCTCAAGTCCATAGAGCCGGGCTGGCCAAGCAGTATCCAGCTTGCCGTGCCCATGGAGCCGGGTACCAGTACCGGCTGTCCCAGATCCCTGTACCTTGCAGGCACCTCGTCGCGCTCTGCCGGAAAGGCCCGCGTGGCCCCCTTTCTGTGCACCACCAGATCGCGCTTTTTTCCGTCGACTGTGTGCTTTTCGACCTTTGCAATGTTGTGGGCCACGTCATACACCAGGTCCATCTGCAGGTCTGACTCTGTCTGTGAAAATACGCGCTCAAAGGACTTGCGCGTCCAGTGGGTTATCATCTGGCGGTTGCTCCATGCAAAGTTGAGTGCGGAAAACATGGCCTTTCTGTACGACTCGCCTTCTTCTGACGTGTTTGGAACGCATGCAAGCTCGCGGTCAGGCAGGTCAATGCCGTACTTTGACATGGACTGCTCTGCTACGCGCAGATAGTCGCTGCACACCTGGTGGCCGAATCCGCGCGAGCCGCAGTGGATAAGCACAGTTACGGTGTCCAGTTCAAGGCCCATCCTCTCTGCCGCCTCCTCGTCGTGGATCTCTGCCACCCTTTGCACCTCTAGAAAGTGGTTGCCAGAGCCCAGGCTTCCAAGCTGCGGCGCCCCGCGCCTGCGCGCCTTGTCAGATATCTTGTTTGGATCCGCGCCCGCAATGCGGCCGTTCTCCTCGCACACGTCCGAGTCAGCGGCAAGGCCGTACCCGTTGTTAATTGCCCACTCCACGCCGTTTACAAGCACCTCGTCAAGGTCCGCGTTTCCCAGCCGCACGGCCCCCTTTGATCCCACGCCGGAAGGGATTGCGCCAAACAGGTCGTTTACCAGGTTCTTTATCACGGGCCGGACGTCGCCGCTCTTGAGATTTGAGCGAACAAGCCGTACCCCGCAGTTAATGTCATAGCCCACGCCGCCGGGGCTTATCATGCCCTCCTTTGCATCCATTGCAGCTACTCCGCCCACCGGAAAGCCGTACCCCTCGTGTCCGTCCGGGAGCACCACGCTGTACCCTACTGTCCCCGGTATCGATGCGACGTTGCGCGCCTGCATTATGGTGCGGTCTGTAAGCATCTTTTGGAGCAGCGGCTCGTCGGCGTATATGCGCACGGGCACCTTCATGCCGAGGTTCGAGTCGGC
>RHFB01000051.1 GCA_003724285.1 Nitrosopumilus sp. H13
CGACATCAAACTGGAACGATCAAAAGGTCCATGTAACAGGCTATACTCAACCTTCAAACCAGTACTTTGCAACCAGGGCAAGGCTTGCATACCATCCGCCTGACAAGACGTTTGGAAGCTTTAGCAGCTCTACAATGAACGTGCAGGGCGTAGAGCTAAAGCCGCAGACACAGGCACCTCCACCGCCGGCTTCAAAGCCTGATGCGGCGCTTCCAAAGGAAACGCAGCCAAGCTCTAGCTCAAAGTCAAAGCAGGAATCTCTCGAAGAGTACGAGGCAGACTATCTAAAGAGGCTCGAGGATGCAAAGATTGCAGACGAAAAGGCGTACCAAGAGGCAGTAGAGGAAGAGACAAAGCACAGGGCCTCTACTACACACGGCTCGCTTCCAAAGGGATTCAGCTCGGCTGCGCCAGAGCCTGAAAAACCAAAGGCATCAAAGGGCACGCTGCCAAAAGGCTTCTAGCCCAAGTTATTTTTTAAAGTCCTCTAGCACCTGCTTTGCGTGGCCGGCAGGCTTTACCTTTGGATACACATTGAATATCACGCCCTTTTCATCGACTAGAAACGTGGTGCGCATCACGCCCATGTATTCCCTGCCCATGAACTTTTTCTTGCCCCACACGCCAAATGCCCTGGAGATCTTTTTGTCCGTGTCTGCAAGGAGCGGGTACGGTATGTCCATCTTTTCGCAGAATTTCTTGTGGGATGCTACGTCGTCGGGGCTGACCCCTATGATCTCGATTCCCGCCTTTTTGAACTTTGTATAGTCGCGCGAGAACTCGTCTGCCTCTGTGGTGCATCCGGGGGTAAAGTCCTTTGGGTAAAAGTAGATGGCGTGCCTTTTGCCCGCAAAATCCGTCGATCTCACAGTAGAGCCGTCTGCAGATTCTGCCTCAAACTTTGGAACCCTGTCGCCTTTGGAGATCATACTAGGATCATGCCCCGGGCCGTTAATTACTCTAATGATTGCGGGTATGCCGGTACGACGATCCCGGGATCTGCCAGATGCAGATCCCGGACTGCGCCATCTGCCCCTAAATCTTTATATGGAAACCGTCTAGGCTTGTGCTTGATGGTCAATCCACGCGCATACCTTGCAGAGGCGATCTCCACTTACGGTTTGGTGTTCTTTGGCCCGCTGTCTGTAATACTTGCAATCGCGTCATTTGGAGAAGAGCTGACCACGCAGTCGGTGCTTTTCATATCCCTCGGACACGGGGGTGCAATAGCGCTCATGATCTACGCCTTTGGCCACGTGTCTGGCGCCCACATAAACCCGGCAGTCACAATCCCGATGATGATCACAAAAAAGATAGGCATTACCGACGGGGTAGGATATATCGCATCGCAGCTAGTAGGCGCGGTGGCGGCAGCCGCCACGCTAAAGGCAATACTCCCGGAACTCGGGGCAAAGGTCAACTTTGGAACCCAGGGCGGCCCGAGCGAGCTGATAGGAAACAGCATTGGTTCGGGATTTGCAGTAGAGGCGATACTGACGTTCTTTCTGGTGACCGTGATATTTATGAGCGCAGTCCACAAAAAGGCATCGCCTGGATGGCACGGGTTTACAATCGGCGGAATGGTGTTTCTCATACACCTGATTGCAGTCCCCCTGACCGGGGCATCTGTAAACCCGGCAAGGACGTTTGGTCCTGCACTGATATCCGGGTTCTGGGAGTTCCACTGGCTGTACTGGGCTGCCCCCATACTTGGAGGTATAATAGCTGGGCTGATAATGAACTATGTCTTTGTCGCAAATGCAGAAAAAGAGGAATAGTTAAAAATTCCAAGGCGTATTGTGGGTATGAGCGACGAGATCTCTGCCATGCTTGACTCTGAATCTGCAAAGCTTGCCAAATTGATTGATGCCGTGCATCCCGGGATCGCCATACGCGAGATAATAGAGACATACTATCAGATAATGAACGTCACCTCCATCATTGCCATGCTGGGGCAGAGGCCCGGTGCGGCGGATCTATCTGAAAAGATCAAGGCGGCAGACGAGTCCATATCCAGATTTAACGCAGAGGTTCATCCGATGATATCAAGGCGGCTTGACGATTCTATATCTGACATAAAGGCGGGGCTAGAGTCCGGAGAGTCGGACTCGTACGACGAGTTGCGCAAGATGATGAGTACGAGGGAGTTTGTAGGACAGTATGAAACGGGACTGGCGTGACCTGTCAAATGTTTTCTGCGAGCTCAAAAAGGAACTCGTAAAGAGTGATCCCGGGATCAGGACTGCAGAGCCAATCCCGGTACTGGGCTCTGGCCTGCCCATTGACGAGTCTGATCTGAAACTGTTACACGAGTTTGCCGTCTCCAATCCAATGTATGCCGCCCCGTACGAGAGGATGCTCGGCACTGTGCGCTGTGCCGTGTACAAGGGTGATACGGACAGGTACTGGCTGGGCAGCATTAATCATGACTCTAGCCGCGCGCCGTTCTCGCCCACCTGGATCATGTCTGCATACGTGCTCGGAATGATTGCCAGGGATCTCGGATATGCAGAGGCAGTGGACATTGGCTCTGGCGACGGCAGGATTGCGCTTTGCTCTGGAATTGCCGGCATGGAATCGCATGCAATAGAGATTGATCCCGCGCTGGCCATGCTCCCAAACTCCATCGGCATGACTATCAAATCCCACTGCTCTGATGCCATTACATTTGACTATTCCATTTTGAACCTCGGTAATCCGGTATTTTTCATCGGCGGGCTGGCGCAGATGGGCGGGGACGCGCTTGCATCGGGAGTCATGAGGCAAGTGCGCCAGATCCCGGGACTGTGGGACCCAAGTACGCCCAGGATTCCCAGGGGTGCGCCGGGTGGGGTACAATAATGAAGGAAAACGGCCTAGAGCACGCGCGTACCATTGCCCTGCCTACTGCATGGACTCTTGGCGAGCCGCAAGACACCCCGTACGTGTTTGCCCGCCCGCAATCGTAATCCACATTAAGCATGAATTCCAAATCCCAGCGGACTCGTTGCACAGCAT
>RHFB01000015.1 GCA_003724285.1 Nitrosopumilus sp. H13
GATGGTACTGCAACTGCTGCACCAAGCAGGTGAGGATGAACCCGCGCCTGGGCATCTCCAAGAGGCTGTTGCGGGAGAGCCAAGAGCTGGCAGGCAAGAGGGTCGCGTACTAGCGTGACTGTTTGCGAGATGAGAACGGCTGTGTCGTTTCTACCAGTCTTGTAGATGTTTGTGCATGCGAGTTGGAATAAAAAATCACCCATCTGCGCGCGTATCTGCCTGGCTATCTCAGAGCACTAGGACTTTAGCATTGCAAACTCTGCTGCCCGCATGACTCCTACCAGCCTGTGGATTTTTGGCATGTCAGATGCCTTGCCTGCCACGCTCAGCGTGATTATCAGCGCGTCCTCACACACGCTTATCTCTAGTTTTGGCTCGTATCCGTCAAGCTCTCCAAGCGGCATCTCTGACCCCCGCCGTATGGCATGGTCCACATTGTACGCGCACCCTACAGAAAACGCCCTAGTGGCAGTCATCTCTGCATTATTCCCATACACTGACAGATCCACAGAGTCCAGGTACTGGTCGTCTTCCACTATGTCAATCTCAAAGGTGGACTCGTTATGCTCCAGATCCATACATGACTCTATTATCCTGCACGGGGCGCCTATCATGTCTCGTATTGCCTGCTCTGTGTTGTGGCCGACCCTTGCCTGCCTTACTACGGATGCGGGCAGGTCCTCCACGTTCCGGTATCTCTTGGCTTGCGGCTCTTTGTCTTCCAACGACATAGTCTTGGTATCTGCGCGTTAATTAACATGTCCCCCGCAGTTTTTTTTTTACTGCGCGCCATGCCAAATTCAAGGGCTTCATTCCCTAGAGAGATCGAAGCCTGTGACTTTTTTCAGGGCCCGCTTCTCCCAGAGATCGAGCCCTGTTCCCTAGAAACTGTTAAATGCTCAATCTGGTTCATAATACTCGTGAAAGTCACGGCTTCATCCCTTGGAGAGATCGAGCCCCCTTGGGCCCACTTTCCCTGTAACGCCGTCCCGCTGCCGCTACGTTAATAGATAAGAGGGCGTCGCTATACGTCAAGCCGGCCATAGCGTCAGGGTGCGACCCAATCCCATTCCGAACTTGGAAGTCAAACCTGATGTCGCTGTTGTGCTACTAAGATGCGAGAGCCCTTGGGAAGCAACAGTGCTGGCATTTACATTTAATACCCGTCAGCCGGTGCGCGCACATGATGCCTGACTGTTCCGTGTGCGGGGAAAAATGCGACAACGACATACGTCTGCTAAACCACATGATGGAAAAGCACGGATGGAGAAACCCGCAGTCCAAAACACCTGACAGAAACAGCAGGGGCTACTAGGACTGCAGATAGTCAAGAATGAGCCTTACACCAAAGCCCGTGGCCCCGTTTGGATTGTACGGCTTTTTCTTTGTGGATGCCTGCGTCCACGCGACTCCTGCAATGTCGATGTGCACCCACGGCGTATCTGCCACGGCGTTTCTCAAGAACGCGGCGGCAGATATGGTGCCTGCCGCGGTGCCGATTCCCATGTTCTTCATGTCTGCGACGTCTGACTTTATCATGGCCATATAGTCGGGGTTCAGAGGCAGGCGCCACACCTCCTCTGTGGTCCTTGCAGACGACTCAGACACCCTTGCCGCAAGCCTGTCGTTATTTGATACCATCCCGGCCACGTTTGTCCCGAGCGCAACGATGCACGCGCCAGTCAGCGTTGCAAAGTCGATCATGGCCCTAGGCGAATAACGCTCCTCTCCGTATGCGAGAGCGTCGGCAAGAATCAGCCTGCCTTCTGCATCGGTATTTAGTATCTCTGCAGTCTTGCCGTTGTACAGCTTTATAATGTCCCCCGGCCTGTACGCCCCGCCTCCGGGCATGTTCTCCACTGCAGGTATGATGCCTACGATGTTTGCCTGCAGTCTCATCTCAGAGGCCGCCTTGATTATCCCAAGCACCGTGCATCCGCCACACTTGTCAAACTTCATCTCCTCCATCCTCTCCCGCGGCTTTATCGAGATCCCGCCGGTGTCAAATGTGACTGCCTTGCCCACAAGCACCGTCGGCCTCTGGCTTTTGACTCCCCCGGAATACTCTAGTATTATGAGCCTGGGCTCGTTCCTGCTCCCTCCGCCCACCGCGGTAATTCCCCCAAAGCCGCGCCTTTTGAGCTCGTCTCTGGCAATCACGCGGCACCTCAGCTTTGGACTCTTGATCTTTCTTGCAATGTCTGCAAGCCTGGCAGGCGTGCACTCGTTTGGAGGCATGTTTGCAACGCTCTTTGCAAATATCACGCCGTCTGATACAATCTCAGCAGCTCTGACTGCCGAGAGCGCCTTTTTTGATCTGCCTATTACCAGGGTCATCACGTCTGGAGCGCCTTTTTTTTCGGCCTTGAACCTGTCAAACCTGTAAAGCGACATCTTTGCGCCCTCGATTATCTGCGATGCAGACGCGGCTGGATCCTGCACGCTGCCTGGAGGGACTGCCACCGTAAACTCTTTTGTCTCCAGCTCTGCTGCCCTTTGTGCGACAATCCCGGACACAAACCTGACCGTGTCGCCAGTCAGCTCTGACTTTTTCCCCAGTCCTGCAAGCAGGATTCTCCTGGCAGGCCTCCCGCATGCGTGGACAATCCCGACTGCTCCGAGCCTGCCTCCCATGTCATCACGGGCCTGCCTCACTGCGGCAAGGGTCCTTGCATCAAGCCTGCCCAGTCCTGAAATCTTTTCGGCCTTTTCCTGTATAAACACGCACAAGAGCTGCGTATTTTTTGCCGCAACAGCTGTCCTTATCTTCATCAATGGGCTCTGATCCGAGTCCTATTTAGATTTAGCAGAGATCAATCCTTTTGCTGTTTGTAAGCAGGCTTGCAGATCTTGCAAAGACGGCGCCTGCGGTCTTGCAGCCCTGTCCACAGCTGCTGTCAGTATTAGGCCGCCTTTTCTGGCCCCTGCCAAGGACGGCCTTTGCAAGCGGATACAGGGCCGCCCTGCCCCCGTACGCGCATTTTTTGTCTATGAGCCAGAACATCTCTAGGGCCGATTCGTCGAGGATCTCGTCCCTTATCTTCTCGCCAGTATTCGTATAGTGGCCGACCATCGTTATTCTTCCCCTGGCTGCAAGGTTGATGAATCCGGCAAACTTTGTACACAGGTAGCACCTGTCATCAAACACCATTACCGGGGCCATCTCCCGTATCTCCATGATATATCATGCAAGCAAGGGGATTAAAATTTTTCCAAGCGGCACGTAGTGGTTCCTGACTGCTGCGTAGATTTTTATTCAATCTGCCAAGATCACGATCTAGATGGGGCTGGACTATTACAAGATCAAAAAAAACATACTCAGGGCACGCAAGCTGGTGATCCGTGGCACCAGCGCGGCAGGCTCCGGGCACCCGGGGGGCTCGTTTTCCATGGCGGAGATTCTCGGCTGCCTGTTTGGGAACCACCTGCGCTTTGACCCCAAAAACCCGCTGTGGGAGGACAGGGACAGGCTCGTGCTCTCAAAGGGGCACGCCGCCCCGGGACTGTACTCGAACATGGCAGTTGCAGGCTACTTTGACGAGTCTGAAATTGACACGCTCAGAAAGTTCGGCAGCCGCCTGCAGGGGCACCCGGATCTAAAGTGTCCCGGAGTCGAGTTCTGCGGCGGCTCGCTTGGCACGGGGCTGTCCTACTCTGTCGGCGTTGCGCTTGCCGCAAGGATGGACTCGAGGGACTCGCGAGTGTACGTGGTGCTAGGTGACGGCGAGTCCGACGAGGGACAGGTATGGGAGGCGGCAATGACTGCTGCAAAGTACAAGGTGGACAACCTGACTGCGTTTCTTGACAGGAACTTTATCCAGCAGGACTCTTACACGGAAAAAATCATGCCGCTTGACGAGGTACTCGATGGCGATGATCCCTCCGAGATGTGGAAGGATGCGTCGCGCTGGAAGATAGGGGACAAGTGGAGGGCGTTTGGATGGAACGTAATCGAGATAGACGGCCACCGCATCGAGCAGATTGATGCGGCAATCAGGAGGGCCGGGGAGACAAAGGGGGTTCCCACCATGATAATATCGCGCACCATAAAGGGCAAGTCAGTGGAGCACATGGAGGACAACCCGCAGTGGCACGGCAAGGCCCCGGATCCTGCAATGGTGCCGGTGATAAACCTGGAGCTTGACTCGCAGTTCATGATTGCGCCATCCATCATAGCGGGAGACATGGCAGACCTGGCAGGCGAGGTAAAAAAATGCGCAGACGGCAGGGCCGACTATATCCATCTTGACGTGATGGACGGCCGGTTTGTACCGGAGAAGACGTTTGATCATGCAAAGATCAAGGAGCTCAGGCCGCTGACTGCCATTCCGTTTGACACGCACCTGATGATAAGCGAGCCGGCAAGGCACATATCTGACTATATCGACGCGGGAAGCGACATCATTACTGTCCATGCAGAGGCCACAGACGAGTCGGGCTTTGGCGAGATCTGCGACAGGCTCAAAGGCGGCGGAGTCGGGGCGGGACTTGCGATAAATCCCGGAACCGACCTGCCGGAATGGTCGCACAAGTTCCTGCCCTCACTTGACCAGATAATAGTAATGTCGGTGGTGCCAGGCAGGTCCGGGCAAAAATACATCGCAGAGACGCATGAAAAGATGGCAAAGCTCGGGTCTGTCCTCAAGGAATGCGGATTCTCCGGGTATGTAGAGGCAGACGGGGGAATTAATCTGGAAAACATCGGCTCTGTGTTTGCCGACGGGGCGCGCGTCTTTGTGGGAGGCGGGGCAATAGCAGGCCAGTCAGATGTCCGGGCTGCAATACGCGGGTTTCGCGACGAGGTGCTGAGGGCGCGGAGGCGCCTGCTGCTTGAAGAGGCAGGCAGGCAGGGCGGCGAGGATCTGGTGCAAAAGTGGATAGGGCTGCACGTGGTGGGAAAAAAGCAAGAGCAGATAAAAAGAATAGCGCAAGAGGCGGGACTTTGAACGAGCCGGTAATGACTGACATGCGCACAGAGTACGCAAGATCACTGATCGAGGTGGGACGGAAGGACCCCAGAGTGGTGGTGCTCGGGGCAGACACGACTGACTCGCTCAAGACTTCCGGCTTTGGAAGGGAGTTTCCAGACAGGTTCTTTAACGTGGGAATCGCAGAGGCGAACCTTGTGACCGTCTCTGCAGGACTTGCCGCGTCTGGCAAGGTTGCGTTTGCAAGCACCTATGCGATATTTCTTCCGGGACGGGCGGTGGATCAGATACGCAACAACGTGGCATACCCGTCGCCGCAGGACAAAAAGGGCCTTGATGTAAAGCTGGTCGTCTCGCACGGGGGCCTCTCGGTGGGGCCCGACGGGGGATCTCACCAGCAGCTTGAAGACATTGCAATAATGAGGGCCATTCCGAATTTTCGCGTCCTTATTCCTGCAGACACGGCAGCAGTGGCGGGACTGACCCGCCTCATGGCATCAGAGTACGGCCCGTTTTACATGAGGATGGCAAGATCAAAGACGCCGCTGATTCATGCAGAGTCGCAAAAGTTCGAGACAGGCAGGGGCATCACGCTCCGGGACGGCTCTGACTGTACCATCGTATCGTGCGGGATTACAGTCAGTATGGCCCTGAAAGCTGCAGAGATGCTGCAGCGCGAGGGGGTGTCGTGCCGGGTCCTTGACATGTTCTCGATAAAGCCGATAGATTCGGACCTGCTTGAAAAGGCCGCAAGGGAGACTGGGCGCATACTTACTGCAGAAGAGCATAACATATTTGGCGGCATGGGCTCGGCGGTGGCAGAGTCAGTATCAGAGTCGTACCCCGTGCCCGTCAGGCGCATAGGGGCGCAAGACGCGTTTGGCGAGTCGGCGCGCGATGCCGAGATCCCAGAGCTGCTCAAAAAGCACGGAATCACATCAGTTAATATGGCAAGGCAGGCAAGGGAGCTAGAAAAGCGATGAAGATATTTCTTGACACGGCAAACCTCGAGTCCATCAAAAAATTCAACGACATGGGACTGCTAGACGGCATCACCACAAACCCGACGCTCCTCTCAAAGGAGCAGGGGGATCCTGCAGAGGCGATGAGGGAGATCACAAGCATAATTGACGGCGATGTGAGCCTCGAAGTAGTAAGTACAGAGTACTCTGGCATGATGGAGGAGGGGCGCGTCCTGAGCAAGTACGGCGAGAACGTGGTGGTAAAGGTTCCAATGACTGCAGACGGCCTGCGCGCATGCAAGGCCCTCACGTCAGAGGACATACCGGTAAACGTGACGCTTGTCTTTTCCGCAAACCAGGCGCTGCTTGCGGCAAAGGCCGGGGCCAGGTATGTCAGCCCGTTCATCGGGAGGCTTGATGACATTGGGCAGGACGGGATGCAGCTCATACAGGAGATTGACGAGATATTTTCAAACTATGACTTTGAGACGGAGATACTCGTGGCAAGCGTGCGCCATCCGATGCACGTAGTCGAGGCGGCAAAGATAGGCGCAGACGTCGTGACGCTTCCGCCTGCCGTGCTAGAAAAGATGCTGCACCACCCGCTTACAGACATCGGGCTTGCAAACTTTCTTGCAGACTGGAAGAAAAAGTCTGGCTCTTAGCATGTGCTGATTCGTGTCTGAAAAATGAAAAATCGGGATCTTGCTAGTCGCTGCTCTTTCTTGAACCTGTGCCTCTGCCAGTGGTCCTAGTCATGCCCTTTGTGGTGGGCTTTGTCTTTGGTTCTGGCGTGTCGCCAAGCTTGCGTCTTCCGGTTCCCCTTCCAGATGAGACCATTCTGTTAGCGGCGGCCTTTTTCCTTGCTTCCTGGATCTTTTTGAACTCGCTTCCAGTCCACTTTGATGCGTCGCTGTCTACCTCGATGGTTCCCGTGCCTCGTCCGGTTCGTATCTTTATCTTGACCATGCCCTAGGTAAAACATGTCTTGTATTTATCTAGATCTCTTTGGGGGAAATGGCGTGAATTTGTGCAGATCTGCAAAAATCAGGCCCGATCCCGCCTCTGGAATCAAATATCGGGGCCGGATTCTGGCAGATGTGGCGAATCCTGGCCGGATGAGGCTCTTGTACCTGCTCCCTGTAGCCGCCCTGGGGCTGGTTGTGCTCAACGCCTTTTTTGGACATCTGCTGTTTGGCTCGCCGTACGGGCAAGACATCAACAAGTATTCCGTGTATGTGCATCTGGGAGACGAGTGGGACAGCTATCCGGGGAACATCCTCTTTGATGTGACCAATGTCTGGTCAAACCCCGATCCCGCAAAGGACAGATATCAGGCGGATCCCTCCGACGTCTCTGAGATTGCCACATACAACCCAAACCGGCTCCAGTACCAGCGCGGCCTGCCGTATGTGGAGCTTTGGCACGAGTTTAGCGACTGCAAGTCAAGCTGGCAGCCGATGCTGTACCGGCTTGCAGTGGACTCGGTTCGCAGCAAGATAGAGCAGGCGCGCGGGGAGCGACTCAATGACGACCCGTATGTGGCAGTACTGCCAGACGTTGCAGGCAGCGGAATCGGGGCGGCAAGGTCGTATGCGCAGTTCATACCTGCATGCACATCTCGGGATTCCACCACATACGCGTACTCTATATCAATAAGCGGGGACTCGCAGTTTGACGTCTACTTTGTGGACTCGCAGGAGAGGCTTGGGGAATACCTTGACTCGGGGGACGTGACGCACTATGACGGGTGCCACGCGCAGGGGCGCCAGAGCTTTGGCTCCACATGCAAGAATATAACTGCAGGCTCGGGCCTGCTGATTCTGATACCTGACGGCCTGGACTCGTCGCTGACCCGGGTGGCAGTCAGCCTGCACGAGTCCTAGTCTCACCTGCTTATCCAGCCGAGCTTTTTAAAATACGCAAACATGATCGCCGCAGGCACGGCAGACGCAAGTATGATTATTGCAAACGTGGTAAACGGCCCGAGGAACCCGGAATCGTCTGCGACTGGCAGGTTTACGTTCATCCCGTAAAACGTGCCTATCACGGTGGCAGGTATTGCCAGCGTGAATATGATGGTGAGCATCCCTAGCACCTTGTTTGTCTTTTCGGTGCTGAGCACAAAGTCCGTATCCTTGTAGATCTCCATGGTCTCCCTGGACTCATCTAGCGTCTCTATTACCTTGTCTATGTGGTCTATCACGTCGTCATAGTACAGCCCGAGCTCGTCTTCTGCCTCTGTGAACTTTTTGACGTTTGATGCTATCTCGTTTACGAACCGCTTTAGCGGGCTGGCTATGCGTCCCAGGCGGTTGATCTCCCTTCTCAGCAGGGCGATGCTTCTTGCAACCGGCCTTGCCTCGTCAAAGACTAGCTCCTCCATCTCGTCTAGGTTTGCAATTATCTTCCTTGACGTGTGCAGCATGTCGTCTACTAGCACGTCTATTATCTCGTGGAGCAGCAGCCCCGCAGAGCCTCCAAGCAGCCTGTCCCTTCTCTGCTGGTCAGAGCCGGTCCTGCATATGTTTGCAAGCTCTACAAGCGGCATGAGATCCCCATGGTGCACGGTCACCAAAAAATCCCTGCCAAGGAACACGGAGAGCTGGCTGTTTTTTGATATGCCTGACTTTTGAGCCAGGGGCGGAAAGTGCAAAATTACGAAAAAGTGGTCGTCATAGCTGTCAAGCTTGGGAAGCTCGAACTTTGTCATGCAGTCCTCCACGTTGAGCGCGTTAAAGTGGAGCTTTTCTGCGAGCGCTTCGACATCGGCCCTGTCCGGGTTTTGCAGGTTTGTCCACGCAAACTTTTTCCCCTGTATGGTCTCTGTAATGCTCTCGACTGGGTTCTCTGCGGACTTTCTGCCCGAGCGCAGCCTCTTGGAGATGAATCCCTTTTTCATGCCGAAAAACACCCTGATCTAGCAAATTTAAAGCGATCGCTTGCAACCTACTTGAACGGCAGCAGATAGTTCATGCCTACCCAGGTAAGTCCTATGGCAATGGCCATTCCAATCCACCACAACCGCATACGAGGGAATCAGAGGTGCTCAATAATAAATCTAAAGAGTCTCCAAAATCAAAGATTATTACAGGACTGCCGACTCTGCATTTTTGCGGCCCTCGTAGTACAGTGGTTAGTATAGGGGATTGTGGATCCCCGGACAGGGGTTCGATTCTCCTCGAGGGCCCCTCATATCACAGTTTTGCGGCTAAAACACCCCAAACTTGCTGGACTCCATCTCTTCTTTGATTGCCAGCTTGAACCGGGGGGTCTTGCCTTCTAGGTTTCTTGCAATCCATGCAAGAAACTTTTTCTCCATTCCCTTGCCTGCTATCCTCTCAAAGTCATCGCCCATCATCTCTGCAAGCTTTTCAACCATGGACCGGTTCACACTCAGCACGAAAAAGTGCCAGCCAAAGGCAAACTCCGAGTCGGTCATGGCAAACTCGTCCTCGCCGTGGACCATCTCCTCTAGGTGGGCAAGCTGGCGGGTCAGGGCGCTGCTTGTCTTGTCGTAATCGACGGCAGACACGTTGATGTTTATCTTACCTTCCATGTGTGTGGTATTCATGCGTAAAATAAAAATGATTATGTCTGCTCTAGCAGGTGCCCAAAGTCGATTCCAAAAGTCTCCCTCATTATACTCATATATGCCCTGATCGGATCCGGGATCTCCTCGCCGCACGCCATCCCGAGGTTCCTTGCGTTTATCCAGATGATCAGCGTCTGTATTATGGTGAGAAACCTGTCATTGCCAGCACCCGGGGATCCCACTGCCTTTGTGTATCTTTCTGCAAACTCCCACGCGGTCACAAAGTCCACGCAGTCGACCCCAAAGACGGCTGTAAGCTGCTCTTGCATGTTGCGCGCCTCTTGCAGCGGCGTCTTGTTTATGATGTACGGAAACCTCACCTTTTCTGGGATGCAGTCAGGCAGCGGCCCCCATATGGTGAGTATTCTGACGCCCGGGGGCAGCGTTTTGAACCTCCCAAGCATCCTATCTGTTATCTCCTCGTCTGCAAACCAGTAAAGTATGATCGTGGCATCTGAAATGTCCGCATCGCGCACGTCTGCGCACACCATCTGCGCGCCGCTCTCCCCGAGCTTTTCTTGCGCAAGGCGGATCTTTTCTGGGTTGTTATCCACACCTACCGCCTTTGCGGCCCCGAGCCGCATAGCAGTCATGACGCCCCTCCCGCTGCCGCATCCTAGATGGTAAAACACGTCGCCACTGCCGATGCCTGCAAATCTGAATATGTCCTCTAGCGCGCCCTGCGGAAGCTCTGCATCCTCCCCGCTTAACAGGTTGCTTGGAAGCGTCCCCAGATATTCTTCTATCTTCAACGGCACCAGTCCGGCATGAGGGAATTTATTCCCTTATACTCTCAAGCTTTGAGACGGCCTGCCACAGCTGCGTCCTCACATACGAGGGCATGTTGGGATCCTGCGTCACGTCATCTAGCATGCTGATCGCGTTTGCGGCCCTGACTGACAGCGAGT
>RHFB01000084.1 GCA_003724285.1 Nitrosopumilus sp. H13
TGTCTTCTTTTTGTCCTTGGAGTCTAGAATCTTCTTTTGCCGCTTTAGCTTTTCAAGCTCCTCCTTTATCTTTGCCATCTTTGCCGTCTTTTCTTCTAGAGAATCTTTTTTTGCCATCCTTTCACCCCGTTTGCGACCAGCTTTTGAATCAGCCATGCCTATTTAACAGTAAATGTCTCACTGGTAGTAAGGGTCGAAACGCCGTCGACTATTATGTTCGCCTCTAGCACATAGGTGCCAGCAGACACCAGCTTGGATAACTTGAATTTTGCCGGGATCAGGCCGTCATCTTCCAGACATGCCTTGAGGAACGGTTTTTGCATTACGGGGGTCCTGTCTGGCTTGTATATGGTAATGTAGAGGTCGCCGCACTCAAACCCGGGATTATCAACTTGTACCTGGACATCTACACGGTCAGACACAGAATACTCACTTGACAGGCCGTCTATCCCGATCTGAGATTCTGCCGGACTTGCACCTGCAGGCTTTGAGGCAGGCCGGATTGCGGCGCCGTCCTGCTCGTATGCAAGGCCATACATGACTGCGCCTCCAAATGCAAGAGATGCCACCGCCGGAAGTATGAATACGATGAGGATATTTTTTGTAACCATTTTGTCTTGGGGCTGAGAGATCCCCTTTAATCTGTTTGGTAAAAATCAAGTCAGGTACATTGGCCCCTAGTGCCATCTGCGAGCAGCTAACCTAGAGGATAAGTTGCCTGACATCCGGTATTGTACAGAGCCAGTATAAAAATTCATGCATTTGGAACTGCAGGATTACGCAATCCTAGTAGAAATGACTTGGATCAAAGGCAACTCTCGCACTAACAAGCCTAAAATATCACAGGTAGACTGTTCGATTGCCGCTCATATCAAGATCACCGGGGTCGATCTCCGGTGGGACGGGGATTCTATACCATGTGTCACTCTTTGACAGAAACACCCTGATCTTCTCCGGCTCCCGGTTTATTATGGATTGAAGTATTATGAAAAATGGCGACAGATTCTTTGTGTGGGTTCCCCTCATTGCGTTGGTCTCCTTACCTACGTATCCTTTCATGTCATTCACGCTTATGTCTAGCGCCTCAAGCAGGTTCTTGATATTCTTTGAGATCGTGATCATGTCGTCAGTCAGATAGGCTTTCTCCCAGTTGTCATGTAGAAATTCTTCTATATCCTTTAGTATGACAGTCTCGCGGTTCCTTCTTGGAATGGCATGGGTTTCCTTGATAGTGTCAATGTCATGTATTGACATCTCGGCATGCTCTAGCATTGCCTTGATCTGGTATGCCACGCGCTCCATGGTCCAGCTGATCTCGCTACCCTTGTATGTGCGATTGTGTATTGCAACATCCCATGCATGCTGCAGAAATGTCTTGATCTGGATTTCAAATATTATGTCAGAAAGAGCGGATGCCACGTGTTCTGAGGGCATGAATTCTACCGGTCTGAGCGTGGCATACAGCCTCAGATCGTCAAACTGGAACGAGTTTGACTGCTTTGATGTAAAGCTGCTGTTTTCAGGTCTTTTTTCGACTATGACAAAGCGCTCCTCTACAAACTTTACGGCATCTTCTATGTGCTTGCTGTTCTCCACGATTATGGAGCATGCAAAGAGATCCTCAAGGTTCTTGGGCTCAAACCTCCCACCCTCCAGCTTCAAGGCAAAGCTGTCTTTGGATTTGATCCGGGACACATAATGCCATGTGTTATTCCTACTTTGCATAATATTGTTTACTCTTTTTTGCAATATCTTTGCGCGAACGATTTGTTCTTCATAATGCGTAAGTATGGAATTGATTATCTTCAAGATGCCACGTATCTCATCAGTGCATCTAGCCTCTGCTTCCTGTGTTTGGAATCGGTGTTGACCCCTCTCAGACTGTCATAGTAAGCATATGCATCCGGATTCTGCTTGGCGACCATCTTGTCTTCGATCGCATCACCGGCAATATCATATACCTTTTGCATCAGATCAACATATTTTTTTGTGAACTGCTCGAATGGGGGCAACTTCTCCAAAGCGATTGCAGCCCACAGGACGTAGAGGTTGGCGGTAACTCCAATCCATCGAGAAATCTCTTTCCTCAAGTTGATCATCTCGATTATAGACCTCTTTATCCTCTCCTTTTCTTCCTGATATGTGTCTAGCATGAATTCTGTCTCCAGCTCGGATATGCTATTGTATTTTGCATATGTCTCGGTTATGTGGTTATGATTGAATCCCACTATCTTTTTTTCCAGTGTTATCATCATCAGTTCCGATATGATCTGAACATCATGCATCCTTCTAGACTTTGCAATGGTGCCGATCTTTATGTGTTTCCAGAACGGATCCTGTGCCTCGTTTTCGGCCTCGGATATGAACCATCCGTTGTATTTTGCATGCCTAAGTTCCTGCTCGTTCAGCTTTTTGGTGTTCCTATTGAGCCTGTCAAATATGTCGCTGATGATGTTAATATCGGTAAGATGCACCGTATCTACCACTATGGCATAGTCCCAGAATGTTTTTTTCTGATCCACCGAGATCTCGCTGAATTTTTTCCCCGCCAAGTCGACATCAAAAAAGTTGTTCCCGAGTGGAATTTTGTCGTGTGCAAAATCCAGAATAGTCTGGAGCCTCTGCTTGCCGTCTACTACGTTGTATACCGTCTTTCCGTTGTCATCAGTCTCGTTGTGGATGAATACAGCCGGGCACGGATAGTTCCTGAATATGGTGTCAAGAAAATATTGCCTTATCTCGTGCGTCCATGCACTCCTTCTCTGGTACGGCGGATCCAAGTTCAGGTTTCCAGTGGTATCTAAGTCTAGAAACCATGTTATCTGCTGCGGGGCCGACATTCTTCGTATCATTTCACGGTTTCAAGCATAATGGGGAGATTTAATTATTTTGATTCTGTCGTATCCGTCTTAGAGGTGGCATGATGTTGCCTGAGAGAGGATTATAGACGAAAACACGCGTCGTCTCATGCGGAGATCTTTTGGTTGAATGCAGGCAATCTGCCATACATCTCCATGTACATGTTTAGCTCCTCGCGCTGACGCCACACGGCTTGTTCCACCGTGTTGGCTGTCTCAATCCGATAATACGAGGCTCCCATGATGTGGTCAGATTTTGAGGGCAGGCGCTCAAGCAGCTCATCTCGCATGGTTCCTGCTCCAATGTATATTGTATCCTCAGATTCGTCGAGAAGCTCATAGAGTCCTGGAGCATTAGGCTCATTTCTTATGTTCTCCTCCGTGTATTGTCTTGGCATTGCTACTATGACCATATCTGTCATAATAACGTCTGTTATTTACGCCTTTATTATAAAAGATCACGGTAATGACGCTCTTCTTCTCACTCTGATTCACGATGTATTGGAGTGTTCTTGTCAAGTCGCCTGACTAGTAATATTCCTGATCATTTGGGGCGTCAAAATGTTAGTTTTGACTGCCTTTTGTTAACCTGCACTAATTATTGTATAACACAAACACAGTAGCATCTACCTTGCAGATTCTATCGAGCCGTACCCGGCATGAACCAGTCTCAGCGTCGAGTTGAGGTTGGCTCGCAGATGCGCAAGATTGTCTGACTCGGAGCAGATGATAATCTCGTCTCCCAGCCTCATGCTCGTCTTTACCGGGTTTTCTGGATAGAACTTGTTGTCTGCATCAAGCGAGTCAAACACCGCCCTAGTCCTGTCTCCTGCAGAGACTGTGACCGTGGCTCTAAACCTTGACGTCATATGCCGTTCCGGCCACCTTGTAGCTGCACTTTTTGCAAGACCATATGCCGACTGCATCGCGGCCAAAGGTCTTTGAGCCGCACTCGGGGCACGTCCTCTTTTCTTTTAGCTGCAGATGTATCTTTGTGTACTGTTTTCTTATCTTTATTCCATAGCGCGCCCCGAGACCCTTTAGCGACTTTTTTGCCTTTGCCATCCTACTGGCCCGCCTGGACTGCCTTTAGCTTTTCACGCACCACAGCGCCCACCTTTACTGAGAGCTCGCCGCACCGGTCAATCTCTTCGAGTGTAAACCCGTCAGAGCCCCCCTTTTGCAGGGCGCAGATGTTTCCATCAGAATCCGTGGTAATTGTAATCCTTGCGTCAAGTACGGCCCATTCATCGCCGTCCGGATCCACGATTATGTGGCCGTCGATCTTTCCCATCGTGACGGAGACCGGTATGGTCAGTATCGATATCGGTACCGGCGCGTCTTCTGTCAGGACAGGTGCCTCGTCTACCCAGTTCCACTTTGGCGCCTTTGCAGTTAGTAGCGCCGCAGTAGCCGCATACGAGCACGCATCAAAGAGGTTTCCGTCGTTGTCTACCACCACGTTGTCTGCAAATACACCCACTACCGACTTGTTCTTTTCGATCACCATCTGCGAGAGATCCAGCATGTGGCTCTCCCGGATTCCGCGGTCCACGACCCTTGCAAGCTCGATTACCGGAGGTCCCGGGGGGCCCGTCTCCACTGTAGGATGCGAGAGCGGCAGCAGTTCTGCCGTGCACATGAACATGCCCTTGTCTCCCATGTCCGGAAACGGCCTGTCAGGCTGGATCTTGACGCCGCAGACTGTCACCGTGTCGCCCAGCTGCACCCGTGCAGAGCCTTCTGCCTTTGGTATCGCGTTTACCTCTATCTTTACGTCGCGCGCCTCGTCTAGCGCGCGCCCGTCTGCGCGCTTGTTTTGTCCTAGCAGCTCTACTATCTGCGTCCTCTTTAGATCGTCAATTACCGAGCGTACAGTCAAGAGCCGCCTCCAAAGTACTTTTCTGCAAGGGCCTTTTTCTGCAGCTCGTAGACTATCTTGCATCCGTCTATTCCCACCCTGACGCATTTTTTGTACTCTTCTGGTGTCAGGACCCCGTCTAGCTGGAGCAGCGTGATCTTTTCTAGCCCCGGCATGTACCCTATCGGCATGTCAGCCTGGCCTGCCTGGTCCTCCTCGTTGTTTACGTCCAGTATTATGGTGTCTGCCACCTTGCCTGCGGCGCATGCTGCCACCATGTCCCTCATCGGGATTCCAGCATCTGCGAGCGCCACTGACGCAGCTGCAAGGGCGGCGCACCTTGTGCCGCCGTCTGCCTGGAGTACCTCGATGAACACGTCCACTGCGGTCCTTGGAAACTTTTTTAGCAGCACTGCCGGCTCTAGCGCCTCTTTGATCACCTTTGATATCTCGATCTCCCTCCTAGATGGCGCCGGCCTTTTTCTCTCGCCTACTGAGAATGGAACCATGTGGTACCTGACGCGCAGTATTCCCGTGTCCGTGTCTGACATGTGCTTTGGGTGCACGTCCCTCGGGCCGAACACGCCGACTAGTATCTTGTTGTCGCCAAACTCAATGTATGCAGAGCCGTCGGCGTTCTTGAGGCCGCCTGCCTTGATCATTATCTTTCTTGGCTCGTCTATCTTTCTGCCGTCGCAGCGGATCCCGTTCTCATCTAGCAGGACCATTGTCGCGTCTCTTCCGCCCATTACGATTCACTCCTTGATTCTAACATTTTTTTTACCTGTTCAGTCAAACTTGCAACGTGTGCCTTTTGATCAACCATTATGACCGCCTTTTTGGCCTTTAATAATCCCTCGGGAGATTCGCACGATACGACCACCCATCCGTTCTGGCCTATGGTGACTGCCGCATCTGTGGCATTCTCTATCATCTGGATCATGCTGCCCTTTTTGCCTATCAGGCGTGGAATCGTGCCCGGGGATATCTTGACTAGCACCCCAGAGTCTATCTTGCCGAGATCCCTGTCCCCTACTGTGACTAGCGGATCCCGGGTCCGGTCAAAGTTGGCGATGCGGACTGCCACCAGATCCCCCTGCTTTAGCTTTGATGTAAGCTCGTCGGCATGTGCTGAAAAGTCGCGCCCAAAGACGTCTTGCGCCGGCAGAAACCCCACATAGCAGGAGTTGATGTCAAGCTCCCACGAGAGCGACGAGTGGGAGAGCACCTTGCCTACCACCAGGTCGTCTATCTTTGGAGTGTACTTGCCTGCAAACGGGATCACCCGCACGGTGTCGTCGTAAACCTCGGATATTCCGACTGCAGTGGATATTATGTTCTTGCCGTCCAGCATTACGTTTTGCTCTGGCCGGAACGGGCCGGCAGTTATCACATCGCCGGGAATTACGTTCTTTCTCTGGTCCATCAGGAAACCACCTCTACGGTAGCGGATCCCTTTGTTATCGAGCCCAGCCGGTCTATCACGTTTGGCCTTGCGGCAGCAGGTATTTCAAGTATTGCTTTTAGGGAGCCGTTGTTTTGCCACTCTTCTTTTTTGAGCGAGCCGGCGGACTTTAGAACAGAGTACGACTGGGATGCAAACTGTGCCGGCACCACTATCTCCAGCTGCAGGTTTTCTGACTTTAGGGCTATGATGGAGCGGAGCTTGTCTACAATGTCTCCTGCCTGCTCTTCTGCGCTCTTTTGCGGCTCGACTGAGACCCTGGCGTCCTTCATGGCCTGCTCTATGCGCAGCGGCGGGTGGGGCAGGTGCGTCTTTGGATCCACGTACGTCTTTGCGATAAACTCGACGATCCTCTTTTTCTTGTCGTCGATCATCTTGCGCCTCTGATCCGTGGTGAGGTTCAGATCGCCCTTTTCCATTATTATCTTTGCAATCTCTGCCTGGTCGTCTGTCTTAAACGCCTTTAGCAGCTTTTCAGTGGGCGGCTTTGTGCCCTTGTTAGAGTCAGAGTACACCTCGTCAGATACCAGCACTGCAGAGAGCTCTTTTTTTCTTCCTAGCTTGTAGTCGAGCGCGGGATCCGGCTTTACCAAGAGCTCGAATTTTTCCCCCTCAAAAGAGTACCGCACCACGGTCGTGTCTGCCATCAGCTGGGGATATGACGGCTCGGTATTTATACGGTATGAGATCCGCCGTCTGGCGCGCCCCGCAGACGGACTGCGCAGTCTTGCCAGAACCGCAGACACACCCTGGGGGAAAACGCCTGCCCCGTATTCGTCCTTGTTTCAGGGCCAGAACCAGCTAGATTTTTATGTGGATTTTTGGGATTTTTTTTAATTGTCATCACTTGAAGTAATCAGCAAAGACAGCCAGAAAATGTCAGTAAGGCTAAAGGGCGTGCCGCTCCAGTACGCAAACGCGCTCAGGCGCATATGCCTCAACGGGGTGCCAGTCTTTGCAGTAGACACTGTAGACGTGATAGAGAACACGTCCGTGCTTCCAGACGAGGGCCTTGCACACAGGCTCGGACTCATCCCGCTGAGGACTGACCTCTCAAGGTTCAACGAGCCCTCAAAGTGCGACTGCCAGAGCGAGTCGGGCTGCTCAAACTGCAGGGTCATGCTGGTACTTGACTCTGGCGAGTCTGACGTGACCAGGACCGTGTTCTCAGAGGAGATCTCATCAGAAGACGACACGGTAAAGCCGACGTCTGCAAAGATAGCCCTGGTAGAGCTTGCCCCGGGACAGAGGGTAAAGGTAGAGTGCTATGCAAAGCTCGGGCGCGGGACGACCCACGCAAAGTGGAACTCTTCAAACGTTGCAATGCTTACAGAGACGGACAAAAAAGACGAGCGCATACTCACAGTAGAGTCCACAGGCGCCCTCACTCCAGAGCAGGTGGTGCTTGCCGGAGTCGACGAGGTAGGCGGCAGGCTCGGCGAGTTCCGGGACATGATAGACCAGATATAGGCATATACATTATATTTGAGGTTCAAGCCGCAGTCTGCATGACCAGTCAGGTTACGGTACGCATGGCGCGCGATCTCAAAAAGGCCTCGCTCAAAAACGACGCCCCCATCTGGGCAAGACTCGCAGAGTACGCCCTAAAGCCGTCTGTTGCAAGGAGGGACATCAACCTCAACCGCATAGGCCAGCTTACAAAGGATAATGACACGGTGGTCTTTCCCGGCAAGGTGCTCGGGACAGGCACCGTACCCCACAAGATAACGCTGTTCTCGTTTTCAATATCAAGATCCGCCGCATCAAAGATCACGGACGCAGGCGGGAGCCTGATCAGCTATTCCAGCCTGATAGAGGAGAATCCCACGGGCAAGGGGGTCGTGCTGCTTGGCTAGCCAGGAGGTCAGGACTGACAGGCCCATAGTGGTTGATGCGACAGGCCACATAGCCGGCAGGCTCTCATCGCACGTCGCAAAGCTGCTGCTGCAGGGCAACAGGGTCTCGATAATCAACTGTGAAAAGATAATGCTCAGCGGCACCAGATCCAACATCATCAAAGAGTACCGTGATTTTCTAAAGATAAACAGCATCATACATCCCAAGCACGGGCCCGTGCACTACCGCAGGCCCGACACCATGATTACAAAGATGATACGCGGCATGCTGCCGTACGGCAAAAAGCCGTCCGGCGTGGCGGCGCACAAGAGGCTCAGGGCGTACATCGGCTCGCCCCGGGAGCTAAAGCCCCTTGAAAAGATCCAGTTTGAAAAGGCAAAGATAGCCAGGTCGGCCTCTGAATATACGACGATGGGCGAGCTCGGCTCTGTGATCGGGTGGACGCGATGACGGTTCCAAAGACAGAGATATACTTTGCAACAAGAAAGACTGCCAGCGCGCACGTCTACATCACAAAGGGGCGCGGCAAGATAAGGGTGAACAACGTCCCAGTGGAGATGATTCCGCACGAGACTGCGCGCGAGGCCATTTTGGCGCCGCTCGAGGTAGCAGGCGCCCTGCGCGAAAAGATAGACATCTCAGTCAGGGTCAGGGGCGGCGGCTTTATGGGACAGGCAGGCGCTACTGCTACTGGCATCTCGCGCGCGCTGACGGGCTGGACAAAGTCCAAAAAGGAGCCAAAGGATCATCCGTTTCCAAAGTCCACAAGGGACGACCTGAGAAGGAGGCTGACTGACCTTGACAAGTATCTGATAAGCGGCGATGCAAGGAGAAAAGAGCCCAAAAAGTTCGGCGGCCCGGGGGCCCGGAGACGCAAGCAGAAATCATACCGTTAGACTTGAAGGCAGTAATCCTGGCAGGCGGCATGGGCACGAGGGGCAGGCC
>RHFB01000055.1 GCA_003724285.1 Nitrosopumilus sp. H13
TCCCGGGTCTGTGCAAGTAATGAGCTTGCCTCTGCCTGGGTCTGTGCAACAAGCTGCCTTTTCATGTCTGCAGTCTTTGCGTCAAGGGAGTCCATGTCGTCTTCGAGTACTCCCAGCGACCTGACTATGCCGGTCACCTTGGATTCTGCCACGCTCATGCCATCAGATCCCGCCTGCCAATAATTAAACCATTCATTATTTGGTGGTAAGCAGAAGTATCGCCCTTGCCAGATCGCCCTTTGCCTCCCCGAGCGCCCCCCTGGCCTTTTCCGCATCAACTCCGGCCTGCTGTGCAACCAGCTGCACGTCCTCGTCTGAAAATATTGGAACCTCCAGCTCCCTCTCCTCATAGCTGTCGGCAGTAACTGTGAATATCGAGCTGTCCTTTGCCTTCATCTCCGTCACTGACGGCTTTGTCACAATGATCTCCTTTTTGTCAGTCTTTATGATCACCTCTTGCACGTTTGGAAGCTCGTTCATGTCAAGGCCCATCTTGTCCATCATCCTCCGCATCTCACGGTTGCCTCCGCGCATCATGCATGTATGACGCCGGGCTTGTCTTTTAAACTATCTGACCTTGGGCATTGCAAGCTAGACGGGGTCTGAGATAGTCAGATATCTGAATCGAGATCATGTCTGGATTCCGTCAAGTTTACAGCGCCTAAACGCATATACCCCAAAGCAAATACGTGCACGTATAGCCGGATGCCAGACCAAATGCAGATAGCGCCGCAACGCCTGCTATTGCTGCCACCAGGATGCGCTTGTTCATGCATAGTGGATGTGATTCTTGTATTTATGTTTTTTATGGGGTATTGTAGACTAGACGAGGTCTGAGATAGTCAGATATCTGAATCGAGATCATGCCTGGGCTCCGTCAAGTTTACCGCGCCTGACCTTGACTGCCACGCCTCTTTTGAAATCCCGGATCATGGGGGCGGACAGGATGGCCCTGCCCACTGCAATCACCTCGCCTTCAAAGAGCACCGGTGTGTCGGCTGCAATGCTGACCCTCTTTCCGCACCACACCACGTGCTTGGAGAATACGGACTTGCCGTCCCGGACAAAGGGGGCCGCCTCTGCGCTTACCTCCACACAGTTCTCCCGGAACGCCCTGCTCTTTAGCAGCATTCCCGCAAGGAGTGTGCTGACTGCCAGGCCGCCGTCTATCCTGAGCGTGCAAAGCAGCCTGCCCTCGTGCGAGACCGTCCTGAGCCTCCCGGTCCTGCGCGAAAATGTCATCTCGAGGTTTCCCGGCAGGCGCCGCGAGACGCCGCTGCCAAACAGGGCATCAATCGTATGCCTGAGCTTTGCCGTATGATCCATGCGTGCAGATACCTAGTTCTAAATATTAGTCCAATGCATGACCATACTTTGTATGTCAAACTATATAGTTAGGAATTTTCTCTTTAGATTATGGAAGGAGAGACAAGAAAGATCCAGTTCACAGGCAAGTCCTCATACATCATATCCCTGCCAAAGCAGTGGGTGGTGGATTTAGGGCTCCGGCAGGGCGACCAGATAAGGCTGGTCAGAAAGGGATCCTCTACGCTAGAGATGTACCCGCCAAAATTCGAGTCAAGGGCGCAGAAGAAAGAAGATGCGGTAATCGAGATTGATTCCAGCGAGGAGGCGTCTGCTACAGTCAGAAAGCTCATATCGCTTTATTTTTTGGGATTCAAGACCATCTATGTAAAGCCGAAGGACGGCAGGCTGAGTCCCGGCCAGAGGAACACGGTAAAGAGCGCAGTAAAGCGGATGCTGATGGGCTCGGAGATAACGTCTGACTCGAGCGGCGGGATCACGGTGCAGGTGCTTGTAAACCTGCTGGAGCTCTCAGTCGATGGCGCATTCAAGAGGATGATCCACCTTGCAAAGTCAATGTCAAGTGACGCCCTGCTTGCCGCAAGGGAGAACAACCCTGACCTGGCGCAAGAGGTGATAAATACCGACGACGAGGTGGACAAGTTCGGCTTTTACATAATCCGCCAGCTAAAGATCGCCATACAAAACGAGCACATGCTAAAGGAGATGGGGTTCAGGAACGCGCGGGACTGCCTCGGGTACAGGCTGGTGGTAAAAAACATCGAGAGGGCAGGGGACCATGCCGCATACATTGCAAAGGATCTCCTCGAGTTCAAAAAGCCCGTCAAAAAGGAGATCCTGGCGCGGCTCCAGGAGATGAACGAGTTCTGCCTGCGCGCGCTCGACGAGTCATGCCTTGCGCTCTTCAAGGAGGACTATGCCCAGGCAGAAAGGACCATCCGGGAGACCATGGACATATCAAAATACGAGAAAAAAGTCCGCGATGCCTCGAGATCCCTCAAGGACGACGAGGACATCTACAGGGTCAGGAGGATGGCCGAGAACATACGGAGGGTCTCAGAGTATGCAAGCGATATTGCAGAGATCGTGCTCAACATGAACGTTGAAAAGGTCCTCAAAAAGTCAAGATGAGCAGGGCATGAATACGGCCATACTCATCACATATGACGGGGAGGACGCGATAGGTGAGGCCCTGGGCCTGTGCGATGCCGCAGGGTACAAGGTGGTACACACGGTCAGGCAGAGGTTTCTCAATAGGCCAAAGTACGGGATCAGCGGCGCGGTGCTAGAAAAGCTCGAGGAGGTATCAAAAAAGATCAAGCCCGACGTGATAGTGTTTGACGAGATACTAAAGCCGAGGCAGAACTACAACCTGGCATCCGCGCTGCACATGGAGATACTTGACAGGGAGACCCTGATACTGAAGATATTTGACAGGCGGGCGTCAAGCTCCGAGTCAAAGCTGCAGATAAAGCTGGCGCATCTCAGGTACGAGATGGCGCGCGCCAAGGAAAAGGTGCGCCTCTCAAGCAGTGGCGAGCAGCCCGGGTTCATGGGGATAGGCAAGTTCGAAGTAGACGTGTACTATAACGACATAAAGCACAGGATGCAGACGGTCAGATCAAAGCTTGTAAAGTCCGGCAAACAGAGGGAGCTTCACAGGCAGGCAAGAAGGCGCGCAGGGTTTAGGATCATCTCGCTTGCGGGGTACACGTCTGCAGGCAAGACCACGCTGTTTAACAAGATGACAGGCGAGTCGGGGGCGCAAAGCGCAGAGCTGTTCACCACGCTCTCCACCACGACGCGGCGCGTGATGATCGGCGGCGAGGCGCTCTTGATCTCTGACACCGTGGGATTCATCAGCAAGCTTCCAGCATACATGATCGACGCCTTCAAGTCGACGCTTGAGGAGCTCGGGTATGCAGACGTGGTGGTGGTGGTAATAGACGTGGGCGATTCCTCTGGCGAGCTGCGAAAAAAGTTTTCGAGCTGCATGAGGACGCTTGGCGAGCTGGGCATAGAAAAGGACCGGATGGTCTATGCGCTCAACAAGGCAGACCTGGTCGATGCCGGGCAGCTAGGCAAGAGGATAGAGGCGCTCGGCCTCGAGGAGAGCAAAAAATGCGTGCCCATCTCTGCGCATACCGGCAGGAACATCGAGGCGATCAAAGAGGTGATAGGCGGCGTTGCAGGAGTAGGGCATGGAGATTGAGGTACTGCGCATAGGGCAGCGCCTGGTCCGCGACGACCGCGTCACCACGCATGTGGCCCTGGTTGCAAGGGCGTTTGGGGCATCAAAGATACTGATGACAGAGGTAAACCCGGAGATCAGAGATACCATCTCAGGCGTGAACCAGACGTGGGGCGGGGATTTCAAGGTGGAGATTATAGACGGATGGAGGCAGGCGCTTGCAGAAAAGAAGAGGGACGGCTATGCGGTGGCGCATCTTTCCATGTACGGGGAGAAGATAGGGGACGTGCAGGAGAGGATGGGCGCAGAGGAGAGGCTCCTGGTGGTGGTAGGCGCAGAAAAGGTCCCGCGCGAGGTGTACGACGAGGCAGACTATAACGTGGCCGCAGGCAGCCAGCCGCACTCGGAGGTGAGCGCGCTTGCAGTGCTGCTTGACAGGATACAGCAGGGGGCGCAGTTTGAGCGCGGCTTTGCCGGGGCAAAAAGGAGGATAGTCCCGTCAGGGAGCGGCAAGAACGTAGAGCAGAACTGCTAGGCTGCGACAGCAGGCCACGAATCCGCCCGCACCCGGCATGATTTCATGTCAGGCATGGCGATAATTTGCGCTCATGGTATGGAAAGCAATATTTTGGAACAGATGCAAGTCCAAATTCGAATACCGAATCATCTTCTGAAAAGGAAAATTCCACGACATACCTGCCCTGTTCAAATTTCACATTACTGGGAATTTCTTCCGATGGCGTTATCACCATTATCTTTTCATGAATACTTAGTTCCGGGTCAAACGATGTAAAAAATGACCGCAGGATCTCCAATTTGGCCTCGCCGTCCCGAGTCGGGATTATTTTTAATGACAAATCATAGTAGCCCCAATTTCCGGCTTTTTGAATCAACCCGTTTTTTAGCGTGGCATTTATCTGGAATTTTTCACCATCAATTTCGACCTCTAGCGGAGTGTAGCTAACCATCATGTCATTATCATCGGAGAAACTGACCTCCTTCCATCCCAGCCTTGATGCAGACTCGCCGGTCACGCACGCAAATTGCAGGCTCGGTCTTACGACCAGCAGGTGATCCTGCCGGTTGCACTCGAGGTGCTTGTTTTCAACGCCGCTTTGGATCTGCCCGTGCAGGGACAAGCCGGATGCATCTGCAGAGAATCCAAGGCCGACTAGCAAGACGGATGCAAGTACAGGGCAGTATTTTATCGCGAAAATTCTTAATTTTTTTGTTTTGTCATTCATCAAAAAAAGATTACCATAATAATCCCAAGTCAGATTTGATATAGTCATAAGGCTCATAGATGGCATATGGACCAACGCCTCCTGTAAGTATGCCATAAATATCTGCTTTGCCATCGATTCTGGGTTTGATCAAGGCGGCACCGCTATCACCACCCTCAGGAACAACTGACACTAAGCCATGATTACCATCTTCATGCACAACCTGTCCCAACTTTGCTGAATTTCCTGCTCCATTAAACAGATACATTACAAATGTGCCTGTTGGGGTTGGAGCAACATTTCTAACACCTACGGGATAAATCGTTCCCACAGTTGATGCCCACACTTCATCGTTCATCGAGTGACTACCTGTGGACTTTACAAATGCGCAATCGCACAATGCGCCGCCCATGGCCTTGACAACGCCGATTACTCCACCATTAATTGGTTGTACAATGTTGGTATTTACAGAAACCGCTTCATGTCCTGCAATGATGAATCCTGTTCCATGAGTCTTGTGCTGAGCCTTGAATCCTAACGTTGAGCCTCCGCCAGCAGTGTTCTGGTGTGAAATCTGAATGCCGCCTTTGGCTGGCTGGCATGGGTTTGTTGGAGTGGAGCAGCCCACAGAATGGGTTTGGATAGATTTTGTAACTAGAACTTCAACGTCTACGCCAACGCTTTTTTGTATTTCATCAATGAATGATCCTATCCCATGGGCATAGTTGCTATTTGCAAAATTGTCAGGATCTACAAATACAACCACTTTTCGATATTTTTTTTCTATAAATACATCATAAACTCCATTGACATCTAGAAAATTATTTCTGATGACGTTCTCAGATTCGTCAAATAATTTTTGTGTTTTCTTGTCCAGCTTGTAGGATTCTATGTTCAATCTTTCAAACTCATCTACTTTTTCCCACAGTCGCTTATTTTCAAACACCTTGTCGCTGATTCTTTTTTTGATTGATGTTGTTTCGGTTTTGGATAATTCTAATTTGTCTTCCAGTATTTTTTTGTCATCTTTAATGGATTTTTCGTTATCAAGTATATTTTTGTATGTTTTTTTATACATGGATACATAATCTGTCAGATCTGGGGCTTTTATCGCATCTTCATATGCGCTGGTTGGAGGAGCAAACAGAACCACCAGTGACACGGACAATAAGATCAACATTACAGGCACGATGCGCTGAATTCCAAGAGTCTTGGTAGGTGACACGACCGGTGCCGGCAAAATCGGGATTGTAGTATGCTTCTCATTCATGGTTATACTGGTCACGTGTACTGATTATTTAAGCATTACTTTCATTCTATATAGCTGTTCTCATTAGTTGGAATGAAAGATACATATAAATAGCATTCTGTTCTAGTATTGCAGTAGTTACGCGGAATCATGCCGGTAGTCAACGGTCTGCTTTTTACGAATCCAGATGGTTCCGTCTAGTCTCGCATGATGGCATGCGCAATACAGCAGACTTCGTGATTCCAATCAGCAAGCTTGTCAAGCTAGATCCGGAGAGCCGTCCCAGTGCCTGCCTCCGACTCTGCAATACCTGGCTCAAACAAGGATTAATAGTAGACCCATCCTCGAAAGTACAGGTTGGTAGACAAGTACGAGGATCCCTTTGTGAGAATCGCCTCGATGATAGGCGGCGACGAGTACCTAAAGGTGGCAAGGTCCCTCCTAAAGGCAGAAGATGCCACAGACGAGGAGATTGCAAGCTCGACGGGGCTCCGAATCAACATGGTAAGAAAGGTCCTCTACGACCTGTTTGGCAAGTCGCTCATCACCGGAATCCGCGTCAAAGACGAGAGAAAGGGCTGGTTTGTATACAGGTGGAGGACGCGGAGGGAGGAAGTCGAGCACTTTATAGAGAATCAAAAGAAAAAGATCGGCGAGAGGCTGCAGCAGCGCCTCAACTATGAGAACGCGTCGGACTTTTACCACTGCGGCAACAACGACTGCCCGCGGGTCACGTTTGAAGACGCCCTTGACGGCATGTTCAAGTGCCCCTCGTGCGGAAACGTCCTCAACCTCAAAAAGAACGACAGGTCAAAAAAGGCGTATTCAAAAAAGATAGACCAGATAAACAAGGACATGCAGCAGATCTTTTGACTATATCCTGCCTGCCTGCCTCTGCAGGTCTTCTAGCGCCGCCTTGATGCGGTTCTCCCTTGATGCAAGCTCTGTCCTGTAGTCGTGTATCTTTTTGGCGCGCCCTGCAATCATCCTTTTTTGCTCTGCATACCCCGACGAGCCGGCTGACTTTCTCTCCTTGAGCGAGGATGACACGGTGGCAGTCGATGACACGTCCAGTACGAGCTGCGCATCCACCTTTGTCCCCCTGACTGCCTTTTTTGCGTCTGCGAGTCCAAGCCCGGAGACGGGCCTCTTTGACTCGTGCGCAATGCGCGCCAGCGCGCCGGCTATCTGGTGAGTGACCCGGAACGGGATTCCCTCCCCGACTAGGCGGTCAGAGATGTCAAGCGCCACCAGGTTGCTTGACTCTGCGGCAGCCCTCATCCTTTTTTCATCTACCTTTATGGTGAGAAGCAGCGGCCTGAGCACCTCGAGCGCGCCAGCAGAGATCCTCGATGCAGACCACACGGCCTGCTTTGCCTGCTGCAAGTCGCGGCCGTACCCCGTGGCAAGCCCCTTTGAGGCGGCAAGTACTGCCACCAGATCCCCCAGTATCCTGGCCGTCTTGCCCCTGGTCAGCTCTAGTATGTCGGGGTTTTTCTTTTGGGGCATTATGCTTGAAGGCGATGCAAACTCGTCGGCAAGCTCGACGAATCCAAACTCTGCAGTGGACCACACCACCAGATCCTCTGCAATCCTGCTCAGATTGGTCATCATTATGGACGTCATGGAGACGTACTCTGCCGCAAAGTCGCGCGCGCTAGTGGCGTCTATCGAGTTCTCCACCAGCCCGTCAAAGCCGAGCAGCTGCGCCACCATCTTCCTGTTAATCGGGATGCCCGTGCCCCCCACTGGCCCCGCCCCGAGCGGGCTCTGGTTTACGCGCCCGTACGTGCCTGCAAGCCTCTCCACGTCGCGCAGCAGCGCGTCTACATGGGACAGCAGATAGTGCGAGAACAGCCCCGCCTGGGCCTGCTGCATGTGAGTGTAAAGCGGCATTACGGTCTTTTGGTGGCCTCCTGCGACGGACACTAGCGCCTCTGCCACGTCAAGTATGCGGCCGCACACGGTGTTGATGTCGTCGCGCACCTTCATCCTCATGTCGAGCGCTACCTGGTCGTTGCGCGACCGCGCAGTGTGCATCCTTCCCCCGCTCTCCATGCCGGCCTTTTTTATCACGAGCGACTCTACCAGCTCGTGGACGTCCTCCGCGCCGGACCTGCCGGGGGACTTTATGCCGCGCAGCGCCGCAAGTATCTTTTTTGCATCGGACTTTTTTATGATTCCGCACCTGTTTAGCATGAGCACGTGTGCCTGGCTTCCAATTATGTCATAGGCCATGATCTCCGCATCATCGTCTACGGACGACACATACCTGAGCGCGGCATCGCCGATGCCGCCTCCCAGCCTCGAGCGGTACATTACAATCTTTTTTAGAAGTTGTTATATATAGGATCCATGCCTTGACCGGCATGAGCCAGGACATCAAGCAGATGCGTGTCAAGATATTTGACGAGCTCTCAAAGATAGTTGATCCGGAGATAAACACCACGATTACAGAGCTGGAGCTCATAGACGAGGTGGACATTGCAGAATCCAACGTAAAGGTGGACCTCCACCTGACCAGCCCCTTCTGCCCCGCCGTGTTCGGCTTCAAGATATGCCAGGACATCCATGACAACCTGCTGCAGATAGACGGCATTGACGACGTAAAGGTCAACGTCTCAAACCACTTTATGGCAGAGCAGATAAACAACCAGGTAAACAACAGCCCGAACCCGAAAAAGCCGGCTACCTAAAGCCGAGCATGTATCCGCGCAACAGCTGTATTCCCATGGCAGGATCAACCCCCTTTGGACACACCTGGCTGCACGAGCCTGCAAAGTGACACCTCCAGATTCCGTGCGAGTCGTCAATTACGCGCAGCCTCGAGTCCTTTCCCTTGTCGCGGCTGTCTGCCACGTACCTGTACGCCTGGGCCAGGGCCTGCGGGCCGACAAACGTAGAGTCAGTCGCCATGGTGGGGCACGCCGCGTTGCACAGCCCGCACTTTATGCAGTTTGCAAACTGGATGTACTGCTCTCTGTCTCCGTGTCCTCGCGCACGAGGTACGGCTTGATGCTGCGGTGCGCATCAAAGAGCCTGTCAAACTTTACTGCCAGGTCGCGAATAACCGGAAAGTTGCTCATCGGCTCGACTGTTATGGTCTCCGAGTCAAGCTCGCTTATCTTTGTAAAGCATGCAAGGCGCGGCCTTCCGTTTATCATCATGCCGCACGAGCCGCATGTTGCCTGCCTGCACGAATACCGCACGGCAACAGAGTGATCCAGGTGCTTTTTCACCTCTAGTATCGCATCAAGCACGGTGGTCCACTTTTCATACGGCACTGTAAACTCTGCAAAGCCCGGGGCCTCGTCGTGCTCTGGATTGTACCTTGATATCCGCAAGAGCACCGTCCCGGGAGGCGACTGGTACGCAGACTCCCCCTCTTGGGCCATCTCCTGGGCCATTCAGGTCAGCCCCATGTTCGTCAATATTATAGTCCTCGAGCCGTACGCTATTAAACCAACCATTGCGGCCATGCAGCCGTATGACACTGATTTTTCATAGAGGCGGCCCTGCCGCAGCTCAAGCAGTATCACCCGCAGGCCGTTGAAGCCGTGTACTGACAAGAGTATCAGGATCAGCTCCAGCATTATCGCGTACGGGACGAACCGGTAGTTTGCAAGCACGCTCTCGTACTCGAGGGACTCTGCAAAGCCCTGTGTGACGCGCATCAGCACATGGACTGCCACCAGGGCTACGGCTGCTATCGCCGTGCCATAGTGGATCTTCATTATCGTGCTTTCCCTCATCTCACTCACCAAACATCACTGCCAGCCCGTACATCATGGCGACAGCCGCCAGTATTATCGCCGAATATATGCCTATTTTGTGCCGGTAGTTCTGCGATGCCGGATTGTACGGATAGTCCGGCCTTGCAGGGCGTCCCACCCCCACTCCGCCGTGTCCCAGCATGACGCGAATCCCGTTGACCGTGTGAAAGACGCACATCCCGATTACAAGCGCGAGTACTATGTGCCCCTCTGTAGTCTGCGTCATGTGGAGTATCTCGTCCCAGCCGACCCTGCCGCGGAGTATGTTGCTAGTCTCGTATATGTGGGCTACAAAGTACGCAAGCAGTCCCAGGCCGCTCAGGCGCATGAGCCAGTACGCGACGCGCTCTATTCCGTAGCGGCGCGGGTCTGCCATGCCGCCTATGCCCTTTCTGCCGTCGCGCGCCATCAGTACTTTCTCTCCACCGGCTTGTACCTGGTGATTGTAACGGGATATGTCTTCATTATCGGCTCCTCTGGATCATAGTAGGCAAGGGTGTGGTGTAAAAAGTTTGCATCGTCGCGCTTTGCATAGTCGGTCCTCGCATGTGCCCCCCTTGACTCCTTCCTGTTTAGCGCCCCGAGCAGTACTATCTCTGCCACCCTGAACATAGAGTCAAGCTCCATGACATTTAAAAAGTTGGTATTGTACTCTTTTGCCCCGTCCTCGACGTGCCTCCACGCCCGGGCCTTTAGCTCGCGGACCCTGCGGAGGCCCTCTGCCAGATCCTCCCCGTTCCGGTACACGTACGCCTTTTCGTTCATCACGTCGGTGAGCTGCTGCCTGATCTCGTACGGGTTCTCGTGCCCGTTCCCGCGGAATATGCCGTCGTAGATGCGCTTTTCCTCTGCAGACACCATGTGGTGCGGCCACTGGCCCTGCGGCTTTTTCTCCATCACGTACTGCGCCGCAAGCTCGCCAGTTATCCTGCCCCACACCAGGCACTCGGAAGTCGAGTTTGCCCCGAGCCGGTTCGAGCCGTGGACGCTGTTGCAGGCGGCCTCGCCTGCCGCCCACACGCCCTGGATCTCAGTCGCGCCATAAATGTCCGTGTGGAGCCCGCCCATCATATAGTGGCAGACGGGCCGTATGTCAAGCAGATCCTCTGCCGGGTCGATGCCGGAGAACTTTATCGAGATCTCGCGTATTCCCCCGAGCTTTTCCTTTATCTTTTCGTCGCCGATGTGCCTCAGGTCAAGCTTCATGCAGTCGACGCCCGTCTCGTGCTTGAAGCCGCGGCCCTCCCGGATCTCCGTCATTATGGACCTTGACACGATGTCGCGCGGGGCAAGCTCCATCTTGCCCTGGGCATAGTTCTTCATGAACCGCTCGCCGCGGTTGTTCAGGAGGTACGCCCCCTCGCCCCTGGCGCCCTCTGTTATTAGAATCCCCGACGGGAGTATTCCCGTGGGATGGAACTGGACGAACTCCATGTCCTTGAGCGCCATGCCTGCGCGCAGGCCCATGTCCAGGCCGTCGGGCGTGGAGGAGAGCGCGTACGTTGAAAAGCTGTAAAGCCTGCCTGCGCCCCCCGTCGCAATTATCAGGGCCCCCGCCCTTATGATGTAAAACGCGCCAGTCGACATCTCTATTGCGGTAATCCCCATGAACCGCCTCCCGTCGTGTATTATCGAGGTCGCAAACCACTCGTTTAGGTACTCGATGTTGTCATACTTTTGGCACGTGTCATATAGCGTCTGCATCTCAAAAAATCCCACCTTGTCAGACGCGTACGTGGCGCGCGGAAAGCTGTACCCGCCAAAGTTCCTCTGGTCTATGCGGCCGTCGTCCCTCCTTGACCACGGCATCCCCCAGTGCTCGAGCTGCCGTATCTCCCCGGGCATCTCTGTGCAGAGCTTTTCTGCCACGTCCTGGTCTGCAAGAAAGTCGCTCCCCTTTACGGTGTCATAAATGTGCGATTCCACGGTGTCCCCCTCGTCCTCCATGATTGCAGCCGCCGTGCCCCCCTCTGCAGAGACAGAGTGCGAGCGCATTACCTGCAGCTTTGAGACTATGCCGATGCGGAGGCGGGGGCCCTTTTTTGCCGCCGCAATGGCGGCCCTGAGCCCTGCAATCCCCGAGCCGCAGATTATCATGTCATACTCGATGGAATCAGTCATGCACATCTGCCTCGTGCAGGCTCAAATATTTAGTATGAGTTGGATCAGAATGTTAAAATATATCGCTAGCGATACAGCAGTGATGATTCCGGGATGGTTTGAACGGGTAGGAAGCTGCGTTCCGAGGGGCTTTTCAAGATATTACATTATAGAGCTGCTAAAGGAAGAGCCGCGCACGGGCAAGGAGATAATCGACAGCGCCGCAGAGCAGAGCGGCGGCATCTGGAAGCCGTCCCCGGGACTGGTGTATCCGCTGCTTGGAAGGCTGCTTGATGAGGGGCTCGTAGAAGAGTCAGACGGCAGGTACGCGATTACAGAGAGCGGCAGGTCGACTGCCGCAGACGTGGATCATATAGGCGACATTGTAAGGAGGCAGCTAGAGGTTCTGTTCCGGCTGGGCGGGGCCGGCAGGTTTGTCGCAATGGACCTGCTGGAGAGAATCTCCATGATCGGATCCGTCCTGAGCTCCAATGCATCAAGTATGACAGAGGAGGAGACTGACAGGTACAGAAAATTCCTCGAGTCCGAGCTTGAAAAGGTGGGCCACAGGATTGACGTTGAAAAGTCATAAATAATTCCCGCATGTGTGGTGTGTGTGCTCAGAAAACTGCTTGAAAAGCCGCTGGTGATACCGGGGGTGTACGACGCGCTCGGGGCAAGGATCGCCCGGAGGGCGGGCTTTGAGGCCATGTTTCAGACCGGGTACGGGACGTCTGCCTCGCTGCTCGGGATGCCAGACTATGGGTTTGTCGGCGCGGCAGAGACTGTGGATAACGCAAGGCGCATCTGCCGAGCAGCAGGGGTGCCGGTAATAGTGGATGCGGACACGGGGTACGGCAACGCCCTGAGCGTCTGGAAGATCACAAAGGAGCTCGGCGATGCGGGCGCCGCGGGAATGTTTCTAGAGGATCAAAGGTGGCCAAAGAGGTGCGGGCACATGAAGGGAAAGGAGGTCATACCCCAGGAAGAGTACACTGAAAAGCTCGGGGCGGCGCTTGATGCAAGGCAGGATGAGGACTTTGTGGTGGTTGCAAGGACCGACGCGAGGGCGACTGAGGGGCTTGATGCCGCAATCGAGCGCTCTAGGCAGAACCTCAAGACGGGGGCAGACGCCGTGTTCATCGAGGCTCCCGGGTCGCTAGAGGAGATGGAGAGGATTGGCAGGGAGATAAAGGCCCCGCTTGTTGCAAACATGATAGAGGGCGGCGCCACGCCTGTCAGTCCGGCAGAAAGGCTTGCAGACATGGGGTTTGGGATAATCCTGTATCCGCTGTCTGCCCTGTATGCAAGCGCGTTTGCAATGGCAGGCGTGCTAGACGAGCTCAAAAGGAGCGGCGGCACGTCGGGATGCGCGGACAGGCTGGTCACGTTTGACCAGTTCAACGAGATGGTGGGACTAGACGAGTTCCGCGACATGGAGGAGAAATTCTCCGCAAAGAGAAAAAACTAGGCTTCCTGTCCGGATGATTCCTGTTTTCTTATTTCAATTTCTATGGTTGAGACGTTTCTGATCTTGCCGTCCTGCGACTCTAGGGACTCTGAACCGATGAGGATCTTGCCTACAGAGTATCCCTCGTCTGTCTTGCGCGATATTATCTGCGCCACGTCGACTGCGCGCCCGATGCTCAGCCCCCTGGCCTTTATGTGGACTGACGGCAGGGTCGCCAGCTGAATCAGGGCCGATGTGACGTATGCCATCAGCGGTTTTTTGCCTATGAACACCGTGTCCCGTACCTCCTCAGACATGGCAGCTTTGAAGGCGGAGGATAATTTAAAGCTAGGAGGGTTTTTGTGGAACCGTTATTAGCCGTGATGAGATGAAACTGCATGGACGTGCCGGCGGGTCTGGATGGCGCGGATCCCGGGATCCGGCTTGTCACGTCCCTGCTTGATGATGAGGATGTTGCGGTGCGCGGCGGCGCGTTTGCGGCGCTCGTATCAAACAGAAACGACATTACCGGCGTCCTGACAGAGTGCCTTGGGTCTCCGAGCAGCGGCACGAGGGCGTGCGCCGTTCTAATCCTTGCAAACAGGGGTGAGGGCGGGGCCGTGCCGCAGATAGCGCGCCTGGAGGGCGACCCGAGCCCGGCAGTAAGGGAGTGTGTAGCGGGAGCAATAGGATACCTCGGGGCCCGGGACAGGCAGGACGTGCTGGTGAGGCTGCTTGCAGACTTGCACATTGGCGTGAGAAAGGGGGCCGCGCGGGCGGTCTTGGAGCTTGGGATCAGAACAGAGTCATCCGGTGTGAAAGGCGGGGATGCAGAGATGGAGGGGCTCTTGCGCGAGATGAACAGCATGCAGTGAGAATGCCTGGAAAAGGCCCGGGTACGAGTGTGCGGCCCCGATCTAAAGCCTAAATTGCCCGGGGGCGCAAAGCCAGATACATGGCATTTGAGGACGACGTAAAAAAGTGGGTGGACTGGCTGTATGAGAGGTACAGGGATACGGAGCTTGGGAGGGCGGTGTTTGCGCCGCACTCCAAAAAGGTGGGAGATAGAGTCGAGCTTGACTATGACATCATAAGATGGATGTTTTTAGATACGGGTCCTGACAACATAATGCCGCAGGTATACCGCATAAACTCGCTAAAGTGCGAGGCGGGATCGCTTGACTCGCCGGATGCGGCAGGCAGAAAGGCCGAGCTGTTACAGGAGGCAGAAAGGATGGAGGTGGAGCTGTTCACAAAGTACCGCCCGAGCCGGGACGGGATCGGCCCGTATCCCATAGGGGGCTAAAGCAGGTGCAGGCGGCCTGTACGGCCTCCCGGTTCCGAGGCGGCAAGATGGCCCTTCATTTTACACTGAATCGAAGACCGTCACGCCGGATATTCCTTTTGGATCTCTTTTCAAGATGTCCCCAGAGCATGTTGATGCCGTGCGCGACCGGGAGCCAGAATACGGCATGGAGCACAACAACAATGAATATGCTATTTATTGGCGGACCACGTATCATATCATCCAAACCTATGGAGAATAAAACCGGAATAAAATCAATATAAATTAAATCCGGCCAGACGGTTGACAGTGGTATACACAATAATCCAAAAACCGGCATTCCGATGTAAAGTGACAGCCTTGACTTTTTCATTTTAAAGGTTCCTTGTCCATGCCTGTATCTAGGGCATACCCAATTATAATCATTACTTTCATTCCAAATTGCTGGAATGAGAATACCTCAATTCTTGTTTTGCAGTCATATCTATCTCGCCGGGCATATTGCACAACACCTGGCGCAGCGGGATCAGATCATGGCAGGAGCTATGCGGCAGAGGCCACCAGCATATCGATTGGGGGTGGCAGGAAGGAGCCTCAGATCCCGTCAACACCGCGCTTATCGTGCCTAGAAGTCATGGTATTATGGACCATAGCCAAATCCAGATTGCCCCGGTGGCCAGCCCTGCGCACACGGCTGTAGGGAACAGTATATCCCTGCTCTCTGCATCGGGGATGGCACTGCGCATGCGCTTGCGGCGGAGCCGACTTGCAAGCCACACAATATATGACGAGACAAGCACCGCAACCAAGAGCAAGACGACGCTTGGATATGTCGCAAAAGATCCCGGATCGTTGCTTGCAGACTTCCAGGCTACGGCCCCAAGTAATGTTGCCGCAAATGCTAGCAGATGAACAAATACGAAAACAAGTAACGCGGCATGCAGCCTGAACAGATTAGCAGTGCTCCTGTCATAGCGATGCTCGCTGTCTGCAATCATGTCCATGTGGTTCAACGGCAATATTTGATATAAACATTGTGCACTCCCACTGGTATTTTTTTCATGTTCCAGATCTAGGCGATAATACATGCATAAATAACAAAAAGAGGCGCATTTATAGTCATTCCAACTATTTGGAATGAAAATAACCGTTATAAGCAAGCTCGGCATATGCACAAACATGAAAAGAATCATTCCTGCGGCGTCACCGAGGCAGGCGACATGGACACCGACAAGCTGGTAAGGATCGGCATAGCCCTGATCGGGGGCGGAATCCTGTTTGCCAATATTGCATTTACCATACTGTTTGCCTCAGACAATCCAGAGGCTCTGGCAATCTTGGCACCTGTTATTGCACCCGGACTGGCAGTGGGTGCAGTGCTGGTCGCAAGCGCCCGGATCAGAAAGACTGCAGACAGGGGGTTTGTTGGCGCCTGTGCGGCTCTGGCAGGAGCCGTGTTTTTGTGTACATATTCCGCGTCGGCGGCGGCAGCGGACTCTGGCGCCGTCAGGATCATAAACGTCTACATATTACTGATCTTCAGCCCGGTAGGAGTCCCTCTGGGAGTGGCGCTCCTCGCAATAGGGCTCAAGGTCTTTGCGAGAGAGAGACTGACAGGCCTTTGCATGATAGTGCCCGGAGTGGGGTTCTTGCCATTTCTCGTGTACATTGCTGCCCTTTCCACGCTTGGATCAGAAGCCGCGGCAATCCTGGCGCCAGTAGAAGTTCCCACGCATGGAGGGGCAGTGGTGGGAGCCACCATGCTGATCCTGGGACTCGTGACGGTGTGGCAGGCCAGACGCATGCGGCTTGGCCATGCTCCCAAGACGGCGTAAGCATGCTGGCTCTTGTATGAGCCATCAGCGCCGGTGCATGGTTGGGATGTCGAGTTGGATTTGTCAGAGCGGTGGTTTGAACACCAAGTATACATCTGATGATCCATACAAGAGATCAGGAGAGTCAGAAACTATCGGCACCAAGGGCGTCTGGATCACCAAAGCCTGTAGCGCCCAAGCCACCCTGAAGAATAGGGAAGCCCAGGAGCCAGAGTCCAAGATCGACTGGCAAGCCTTTGGTCCCAGACCGGCAAGACGGCCTAGACACATTACTTGAACCTAGCATCACAAAACGGGCTTGGAATTTCTTCTATACCGCTCCCAAAATTTGTTAATATAGTGTGCTACAGGAACCCAGAATACGATATGGGCCATGAAGAACGTCAAAGTTTCAAGTGTGTCATGTACATCACCATCAAAATTGCGCAATAATAATCCCTCATGGATAAAATACATAATGGCAATCGGGACTATATCAATAAGTAGCAATATTTGTGGAATGTGCAACCAAC
>RHFB01000004.1 GCA_003724285.1 Nitrosopumilus sp. H13
AGGGACAGAGGAGGAAGAACATGAAGAGGCGGAATCAATGGAAAATTCGGACGAATCAGAAACGCCGGATCCTAAAGATGAAGAGATGATGAAGGAAGGTGAAATGATGATGGATGATGATAAGATGATGATGGATGATGATAAGATGATGATGGATGATGATAAGATGATGATGGATGATGATAAGATGATGAAGGGCGGCGAACTGATGGCCGAGATCGACGTGCTCGGAGGCGACACTGCTGAAGCAGGCGAGCAGATACCAATCGACGTAACAGTCACCATGATGGACAATGCTGAAGGCAAAATGATCCACCTCTGGTACGACCTAGTTGCAACGCAATCAGGTGAGACTATACTCGAAGTAAAGGACGGACATTCACATGACGGCAAGATAGCAGATCTAAAGACAAACCCATTGCTGGCCGCACCATCAGATGATGCCCCAATCATGATAACAGTGACGTCCCAGGGAATGGCGCCTCCATTATCTGACGGAAGCGCTCCCCCGGTAGAGGAACGCACCGGATCAATCGGTACAGTAATCAGCGAAAAGCAAATAGTGCCAGAGTTCGGCTCCATTGCAATGATGATACTGGCAGTGGCAGTAATCAGCATTGTAGCAGTAACTGCAAAGTCAAGAATAGTTCCAAGAATCTAACTTATTTTCTTTTTACCATGCCAATCACTGCAAGTACTATTGCGGCTCCTGCAATTGAGAGCCCCAGTATCGCAATGTCATAAGATGCCTCTCCATCTGCAGGGGCGCTGCCTGACTTTAGATCAGAGACGTCCTGCTGCAGGGACGTAATTGCATTTTTTAGCGCAGATATGTCTGCCGGCTCGGAGCTGCCAGAAGGCGGAAAGTCAAGTACGGATGTGGGCTCTACGTCCTCTATGGGTATCTTTACATCCACCAGAGTGCCCTGAATCTCCCCCTTTATCTCCACCATGTAGGTGCCCGTCTTTGTAGGTATTATCGAAGAGAAATAGTATCCGGGACGAGGATCAGAGTTTATGTCCAGACTCTTTGTAGCGCCGCCAAATATGGCAGTGGCGCTTGCATCCTTGAAGACGTTGGTAATGCCCTGAAACGTGCCGTCTGTCCCACCCCGCTCTATCACCTTGATAACCAGCTGGTTTCTAATCCCCACTATCGGCGGCTCTACACCCCAGCCTGCCTCTATCTCGTACGGCTCTACGTGAACCGTAGTGTGTGCAAAGGCCGGGGCCATGATTCCTGCAGACAGCAACATGACCATGCCGAGTATGGCTGCTCTCATGGCTGGTATGGGAATGCTTGGTGTTATTATCTTTGCGTGACACGCGGCATTCCGGGATCACGCACACGCCTCAAAAATAGAAAGACTGTTTAAATGAATCATGCTAATGTAGACCAGATGAAGAGATACCTGGCAGTCCTTTTGATCCTGTCAATGACCGTCCCGTCTGCGGCAGCGCACCCGTTCACAGAGCAGACCGTGCCAAGCCTTGCATCAAACCCGTCTGCAGGAGTGACGCGGGTAACGGCATACTATTCAGAGCCAGTAGACATCGAGTTCAGCGAGCTAAAGGTGTTTGATAACAGCGGGGACAGGGTAGACAACGGCGATACCGCATACCACGAGGGAGAGACGTCCCTTGTCGTCACCACGTCACCCCTGAATGACGGCGTATACACCGTCTCAAGCAAGGTACTCTCAAAGATAGACGGCCACCTGGTACCTGACGCGTTCGTGTTTGCAGTAGGCAACGCGATAGTGGATCCCTCGCTGCTCGAAAAAGAGGACGTGGACCTGGTATTCCTTCCAGAGGCGGGGGCGCGGTTCCCCGGACTTGTCGGCCAGACCATCGTGCTTGGCGCAATAATCGCGTCCCTTGCAGTATGGGGCACGCACAACAGGGGGATCTTGGGAGAAAAGACGCGGCAGGTGGAGCGGCGCCACCACTCCAGGTTCATGTCAGTCACCGGCATCGGCCTGGTGCTCGTGTTTGCATCTGACATTCTGATGATCTCAGTACAGACTGTCAGGCTCGAGGCGCCAATATATGACACGATAGGGACGTACTTTGGCACGGTCTGGCTTGCACGGCTTGCAATCACCGTACTCCTGCTCGGCATCTGGTTCGTACTGGACAAAAGAGAGCTCACAAGGAGGTCCCAGATCCCCCTTCTTGCCGCCGCTCTTGCACTTGTCTCCACCACTACCCTGATAGGGCACGGGGCCGCAACGGGACAGACCATCCCCGTAATACTTGACTATATCCACAACATAGTGGCAGCGGCCTGGATCGGGGGCATATTCTACTTTGTATTTGCCCTGCTTCCGTCATTTTCACAGCTAGACCATACACAGAGAGAAAAGATGAGCCTTGCGTCCATACCCAGGTTCTCCGCATTATTCATAGCCGCACTCGGAGTGGTCATAGTCACCGGCCCGTCCCTGATGTGGTTTGTAGAGACAGATGTAGGACTAATCACAGAGTCGCTGTACGGCCAGCTCATAATGCTAAAGATAGCGCTTGCAGGCGTGATGGTGGGCCTCGGCTTTACAATCCAGTTCCGCACGCAAAAGAGCATCAAAAAGCAGGGTACCGGCATACACAGGATGCTGTGCCGCACACTCAAGGTGGACGTAGCGCTCGGAATCGCCCTGCTCGGAATAGTCGCCCTGCTTGTAAACGGAACGCTTCCTGCCGGACAGATACAGAGCGCCGATGCAGACGCGTCATACGGCTACTCGCTGACAGAGTTCACACAAAACGCGCGGTTCAACGTAGAGATATCCCCGTTTGCAAGCGGCGCCAACACCATACAGGTGCAGGTGTCTGATCCCGGGGGCGGCCCCCTGTACGACTCTGAAAGGGTAAAGGTAAAGGTCTCAAACCCGTCAAAGGGAATAGCCCCGATCGAAGTTGCAATGGAGCGCGGCGACGGGGAGCTGTTCTCTGGCGAGCTGACATTCGGATTCTCAGGCAGGTGGCAGGTGGAGATCGAGGCGCAAAGGAACGAGAACCCAAACGAGTCAAAGATACTGGACCTGCTTGTAAAGCCGAGGCTTGCAGACATACAGGCGCAGATAGTAGAGTACGAGCTGCCAGAGGCGGCAAAGCCGCTATACCCGCTGTACCATGACGGCTCCATCTGGATAAGCGACCCGTCTGCCCCGCGGATCTGGCAGTTCTCGCCGGAGACACAAGTATTTTCCCAGCACACGTTTGAGGGGATTACCACCACGTTTCTGACTGCAGACAACTCGGGGAACATCTGGTTTATAGACACGCCTGGAAACCAGCTGGGATTCCTGGACACGCAAAGCGGCCAGATAACCGCACAGGCCATACCAAAGCTGGATCCCGTCATATCTGATAACATCCCCATAGCCGTACAGGCAGACCTTGACGGGAACATCTGGGTAGCCATTACCAACAAGGACAGGATCATAAAGTACCTTCCAGAGTCCGGCGAGTTCAAAGAGGTGCGCCTGGCGCACGGCTCGCTGCCATTTGCGCTTGCAGTTGATGCAGACGGAAACGTGTGGTACTCTGCAAGCGGATCAGGCAAGATAGGGTACATTGATCCCGTGACGCTCCAGGCCACGGAGATCGACTCGGATCTCCAGTCCCCCGAGGCCCTGCTCTTTGACGGGGACGGCTTTTTGTGGATTGCAGAGCACACGGGGCTTGCAATAACCAGGTATGATCCCGTCTTTGGGACGTTTGCAAGCATTGCGGTTCCAAACCCCGACGCGCTTCCGTTTGGAATGGCGCTTGACAGGTATGGCAACGTGTGGTTTGCCCAGCATACGGTCGACTTTGTTGGAGCGTATGATCCCGACAACGGCGACCTGATAGACATACCGATACAGGCAGAGTCGTCGTTTGTCCAGTTCATGGCCTCTGATGAAAAAGGCAGCGTGTGGTTTGTCGAGCAGAACGCAAACAAGCTTGGAACCATAGTCATGACAGAGCTGCCCGTAGGCAGGGAGGCGCAGGCTGCCCAGCACTCTGTCAGGTATTCAGAGATCGCATCGCCGCTGATGGCGCTCGGAATAGTCATGTCGTCGCTGTTCTTTGTAAGGGCAGTCCGGGACAGGCGCAGGTTTGACGGGATGCTCACCTAGACAGCAGGCCTGCAGACTTGAGGCCCATCGTGCATCCGAGCATCCCTATGGACAAGAGCACGATCGTCCCGGCAGGGGTTATGTCAAACAGGTACGAGACCAGTATGCCTGCAACCACTGCAGACACGGACAGTATCACGGATATGACGGCAGTCTGCAAGAACCCCCTGCCGTACATTATCGCAGTCACGTTTGGAATCACAAACAGGGCAGATATCAGCAGCACGCCTACGAGCTGGATTGACGTCACCACCGTAATGCCTGCCATCACCACGATGAGATAGTTTATCCTCTGGACATGAATCCCGCTCACCTGTGCCTGCTCCTCGCTGAATGTAGAGTAGAGCATCTGCCTGTAGAAAAGCAGCACTATGATCAGTATAGCGCCAGTCATTACAAGTACCAGCACGGCGTCGTCAGCCCCTACAAGCAGTATGCTCCCAAACAAAAAGCTGAAAATATCCACGGTAAAGCCGCCAGAAAGCCCGATTATCACCAGTCCTGCCGCGATTCCGGAGGAGAGCAGCACCGCTATTGACGCATCGCCTGAGATGTTGAACTTGTCCTTTACCTTTGTTATTATCAGCGCGCTTGCAATCGAGACGCCGTATGCCGTCCACAGCGGATACACGCCTGCAAGCAGGCCGAGCGCAATTCCTCCAAACGACGAGTGCGCTATCGCGTCGCCAAACAGGGAATAGCGGCGCAGCACCAGAAACAGCCCCACCACCGAGCACAGCACGGCAATGGCCGCGCCAGAGACTAGTGCCCTGTGCATGAACCCGTATCCAAGTATCTCAAGGGACATGGCTAGTGCTGGTGCATGTGCTCCTGCATCGATGCCTCCGAGTACTGTTTTACAAGCTTGTCATCAGAGAAGAACCGCTCTGACTCGCCGTGAAAGAACAGCGTCTGGTTGAGGCACGCCACGTGGTTTGCCAGCCGGTTGACTGCGTCAAGATCGTGTGACGACCATATTATCGTTATACCCTGCACGGAGTTGAGCTCGCTCAGTATGCTGTAGAACAGCTCCGTGCTCTGCCTGTCGACTCCCGTCACCGGCTCGTCTAGTATGAGCACCTTTGGGTCGTTGACTAGCGCCTTTGCGATGAATACGCGCTGCTGCTGGCCCCCGGAGAGCTCGCCTATCCGCCTGCCTGCAAGCTCGTGTATCCACAGCTGCTGCAGTATGCCGTCAATCCTGCCCGCATCAGAGCCTCTTTTTAGGCCCATCTGCACCACGTCGCGGACGGTTGCAGGAAAGTTCCTCTCAAATACGGGGTTCTGGGGCACGTATCCAATCCTTCCAAGATAGTCCCGTGATTTTCTAATGTCAGAGCCAAAGAACTCTACTATTCCCTTGTACCCGGTGTTGAGGCCCAGCATGACGTCAAACAGGGTCGACTTGCCCGCCCCGTTTGGCCCGATCATCCCCAAAAAGTCGCCCTCGTCCACCTCAAAGCTGATCCCGTCGAGCGCAAGTATTCCCTGGTACCTGACGGTCAGGTCGTCTACTTTGACTATCAACACAGCGCCTTCCTGAGATTCTCGAGGTTTTCATTCATTACAGAGACGTACGTGCCTCCCGTGTTGATCTCAAGCGGGGAGAGCACCAGCACGGTTCCGCCTATCTCGTCTGCAATTATCTCCGACGTCCTCGAGTTGGCCGTGTCCTCGCTGAACACCACGTCCATCCCGAGATCCCGCGCAAGCAGTATCACGTCCTGTATGGTCCTTGCAGTCGCCTCGATGCGCGGATCAGTCGACTGTATTATCGAGTGCTGCGTCAGGCCGTACTCGTCTGCAAAGTATGAAAACGCGTCATGAAACGAGACAAAGTCACTCGAGCAGCCAGACAGCCCCTCCCTGATCCCCGAGTCAAGCTCTGCAAGCTCTGCGACGTACTTTTCGGCGTTACTCTGGTAGTACGCCTTGTTCGGGGGATCCAGCAGCGAGAGCATGTCTGCAATGTTTTGCACCTGGATCATCGCGTTGGGTGGGCTGAGCCATATGTGGGGATCAGAGCCGGAGCCCTCCTCCCGCACGCTTATCCCGGCGCTCGTGTCTGCGATCATTCCATCATACCTGCCATCAAGCAGGCCGTCTACCCATCTCTCAAAGCCGGCGCCATTAATCACTATCATGTCTGATGCCTGCAGCTGCTGCACCTCCCGGACCGTCGGCTCCCAGTCGTGCGGCTCGACTCCTGCAGGAACAAGCAGTGCCGCATCCACCCTGTCTCCCCCCACGCGCCCGACAAACTCGTGCAGCGGATAAAAAGACGACACGATGTTTAGCCTGTCAGCGTCGTTGCGCACGTGCTGCGGATCAGCGCTGCTAGTAACTACGGCTATGCCGAGCGCCACTGCTGCTACAATCACTAATACAAGCTTCACAGGCTGGTTCAATCAGGATTATTAATAAATGTATAAAAAGTTAATAACATTAACTGCTAAACTTATAACATAATTAATAAAAAACAGACCATGCCCATAGTGTCAATCTCGCTGAATGAGGAGATCCTCTCAGAGATAGACAATCTCCAGTCCACGCTCGGGTTCTCCGGGAGATCAGAGGCGATCAGGGCAGGCATCAGGTCGTTTGTATCCGAAGAGAGGCAAAAGGCGGACCTGTCAGGGGGCATACACGCGATACTGCTCGTAGTGCACGGCGACGAGTTTGATCACGTGGTATCCGGCATTACGCACAACTTTGAGGATCTGATAACTACGCATCTTCACAGCAAGATAGACTCGAGAAAGTGCATGGAGCTGTTTGTAATAGACGGCGACGCGCAAAAGGTCACCACGATGACTAGGGACTTTCAGACGAACAAGAACATGGATACGGTAAAGCTCGTGGCGCTCTAGACATCAGGTACGTGGCGCCAAGCAGCGCGCCCCCGAGTACAAGCAGGGCCACGGCCCCGAACTCTGGCACCACTACAATGCCAAACTCCGTCTCAAACCCCGTGTTGCGGATGTCCTCAAAGCGGATTATTACCGGCCCCGTCTGATCCTCTGCAAACGTAAACCTTTCAAAGTCGCCCCCTATCTGGGCCGTGCCAGAGGCGCGGTGTATCTCCTGACCGTTTGCAATTATTACAAACGTATAGTCAGAGTTTCTCAGCGGTTCACCGGTGGCGCCGTCCCGGATTGTAAAGATAAAGTCAGTCTTCACTCCGGGCTCTATCTCGCGCGGGGCCCACGAGAGATCCACCTTGAAATCCTCGCCACTTGTGTATGCAGACAGCGGGAACTCGAGCATCTGGCCTGTGCGCAGCTCAAAGGTCATGTGTTCCGGGACTTCCTCTAGCTGCTTTTTTATCAGGCGCAGATGGTCCTCCAACAGCACAAAGTGCACTGTCCTCTCGCCGTCCCGGGTATAGTCGTCTATGGATACGGACGCCTTGAAGAGCTTTATTCCGTTTACATACCCCTCGTACCCCGGGGTGTTGAATTCCGAGGACTTTGGGAACCGCACCTCCGTGTGCACCACCGGCACGTGCGAGATCTTTTTCTCGCTCCAGTCAAAGGGCATCTCAAACATAACCTTGTCGGCAGAGTACTCGAAGGACTTTATCTCGTCAAAGTACGACTTTATAGTAAATTCGGCGTCGTCTCCCTCTGTGTCCGTGCCGGTAAAGTCGTACGTGTCTGCCACGCTCACGTCCGCCTCGTATACGCCAGAGTCCTCGATTATGTTTGCAGGATCATCGACTGTGCGTATCTCTATCTCAAACTTGTACAGGCCGCCAGAGTCAAGCAGCGGGCCAGTTATCATAACCGGGCTCCCGCTCCACGCGCCGAGAAGCTCGTCCTGAATGCCCCGGATTGCTACCATGTCATCGCCAGTCGGCGTCACCTCGAGCTCAAGCGAGCCGTCTTGCGCAAAGAAATAGTTTCGAAATACCATCATGTCATCATGGAACAGGCCAACAAGAAACGTCACGTTTTGCGCATTCTCCCCCGTTTCATCTTCCGTGGCAGTTATGGTGATCTGCTCCTGTCCCCCCTCAAATGAGAGCGGCATCTCTACTGTGATTGTGAGCTTTTTTCCGTCCACCCTTACGTCAGTTATGGAGTCGAATCCCTGCCCGTGCCCGTACGCATCATACAGCGGCAGTAATAAGAGCAATAGCGGCAGTGCAAGTAATATTTTATTCAAGCAGCACCTCGACGTTTTGAACCAGCTCCTCGAGCGTCTTTGACTCTAGTATCGGCTGCAGCTCCTGCGGGCTTGATGCCCCGAGCGCCGCAAGCGAGTACACATAGTCAGTAGTGGGGGTCTCTGTTAGCAGATAGTACTGCTCTAGTACGTGGTCTAGCGCATGCGGCTCTACTGGCTGCGGCGCGCCGGCAATTATCTTTCTCTTCCACAGCTCTACCAGGTTCTCCCACTGTATGAGGGACACGCTCCCGTCTATCTCTTGCAGCATCTCCACTTCTGCCTGCAGGTACATCTTGCCAGAGCCTGCCTCCTCGTTGATCCTAGATACGGCATGATGCCCCTGGATTGAATGCGGGTCGTAGTCTGGAGGGCGCGCAATGGAGGGCGGGATCATCCTAGTTATGCAAAACGGGTTTCTGCCTATTGTTTCTAGCTGCAGCTGCATCCCGTCGGGACTTGCGTCCGTGCACTTTGTAATCTTTGCAACGGTTCCGACCATGTGCGGCGCCTCCCAGCCGTCCACCGTATTGCCCTGGTCTGCAAGGCACACGCCAAACTGGCCGTCGCCGAGCATGCAGTCATCAACTAACTGCTTGTAGCGGGGCTCGAATATCCGCAGGGGCAGCTCCTGCCTTGGGAACAGCACCAGGTCAA
>RHFB01000003.1 GCA_003724285.1 Nitrosopumilus sp. H13
AATTGGACAAAAGTAAATAAGAGATCAGGAGGGATTTTTGACTTGATGGAGCCCACGTCGCTGATCCTCTCGGTCGTATCGGTCGCAAACATGGGCATACTGGGAATACTGGTCTGCATGTTCGGGAGGATGTACGCGCACACAAAGGCGCAGCTTCCGCTGGGGATGGTGGTGGTAGCCTGCATGCTGTTTTTGCACAACGTGATCGGCGCGCTGGCATACTTTTCAATGGACGAGCTGTTCTCGCACGGCGTATTCCCGTACATGCTCGGAGTCGGAATCGCAGAGCTTGCGGGGCTGCTCATATTCCTAAAGATCACGCTTGACTGATCTTGGTTTATTTGTAGCTCGGACCTGTCTCGCGCATGGGATATCTGGGGCTCAACAGGAACATACTCGTGGCCCTCGGGGTGTCGCTGCTGGTCTCTGCGGCGGTGTCCCACTATCTCGGGGACCAGGACATACACATCAACACGACTGCCACCACGGCGACTGACTATGTGGTGTTCTTTTCCGTGTTTGCCGCCGCGTTCTACGTTGAAAACAGGAAAAAGTACCGGATCGAGTCGGGGGGAACAGACACTGCAAGGCTGTACCGCGACCTGTGGCGCCTTGTCGCCTCGCTGGGAGTGGCAGAGGTGGTATACATTACATGCAGGTGGGCGTTCCAGTACTATCTGCTTGATGCCGGGCACGAGGCGTACATCGCGTCGATACTCTCGCAGCTGGCATCAACAGTAATTTATCTGGCGGTACTGAACATGAGCGTGAGGATTACGAGGCTGTACAGGAATGATTAGCGTCTATGTGGACGGCTCTGGCGGGGAGCGGAGCGGATACGGGTTTTACACAAGGGAGACAGGCGAGTCGCTCTATGAAAAAAAGCCCGGCATTACAAACAACCAGGCAGAGTACATGGCAATAATTGCCGCGCTAAAAAAGTACGCGGGATCCAAGGAGGAGATAACAATACACAGCGACTCGAAGAACACGGTGCACCAGCTCAACCACGAGTACGCGATAAACAGCCCCCCGCTGCGGCTTCTTGCGCAAGAGGCGTGGGGACTGATGACCTCGTTTTCAGCTCTCACCATAACGTGGATACCAAGGGGGCAGAACCTGGCAGGAAAGATGATGGGAAGCTAGCCATGAATAGCTTTATTACACAAAATCCCCCGAACCATCTTGCATGGCACAGTCAGTCTTTTTGTCCCCCAAGTCGATAGCGGTAATCGGGGCGTCTGACAAAAAGGGCAGCGTGGGTGCCACGATCACCTCCAACATAATGAACGGGTTCCGGGGAGCGGTATACCCGATAAGCCGGTCCCGGGACAGGGTGTTCTCAAAAAAGGCATACAAGAGCGTGCTTGACGTCCCAAAGGGGATAGATCTTGCGGTAATCGTGATAAAAAACACGCTCGTGCCCCCGGTACTAGAGGAGTGCGGCAGGAAGAAGATCAGGGGCGTGATCATAATTACCGCGGGATTCAAAGAGGTAGACGAGGAGGGCGCAAGGCGCGAGCAGCAGGTAAAAGACATTGCAAAAAAGTACGGCATGCAGGTGATAGGGCCCAACTGCCTCGGGGTGATGAACCTTGATCCAAAGACAATGATGAACTCGACGTTCCTCAAGATTACCCCAAAGTCCGGCAGGATAGCGCTCGTATCGCAGAGCGGGGCCATCTGCGCCGCGCTAGTGGAGGATGCAAGCGCGCAGGGAATCGGGTTTTCCGCGGTGGTGAGCCTTGGAAACAAGGCAGTGATGAGCGAAGTCGACGTGATGCGGACGCTTGCAGACCACAAGCAGACAAGGGTGATAGTGATGTATCTTGAGGACATGGGGGACGGCCAGGAGTTCCTGAGGGTGTGCAGGAACATTACGAAAAAGCTCAAAAAACCGGTACTTGTGCTAAAGTCCGGCCGCAGCCCGGAGGGGGCAAAGGCGGCCATGTCCCACACGGGCGCCCTGATGGGCTCTGACGAGATATACGACGCCCTGCTGAGGCAGGCGGGCGCGATCAGGGTCGACACCATGGAGGAGCTCTTTGACTATGCCACCGCGTTCTCAAAGCAGCCGCTTCCCTCAGAGGGGCTGGTCATAGTCTCAAATGCCGGCGGGCCCGCGATAATATCGACTGACGCGTGCTCGAAGAAGGGGATAAAAATGGCGGACATTACAAGCGTGCGCAAAAAGATAGATGCCGTGATCCCGCCGTGGGGAAGCTCGCGCAATCCCGTGGATATAGTGGGGGATGCAGACCATGAGCGGTTTGCCGGCGTGCTCGGGCACGTGCTGCGGCACCCGGCAGTCGGCTCTGTCATATCAATGTGCACGCCGTCTGGCACGCTTGACTATGACAGGCTTGCAGAGGTGATAGTGTCAATGTCAAAGAGGCACAAAAAGACAATGCTTGCGTCCCTGATGGGGCTAGACGAGGGCATCACGAACAGGGAGATCCTTGCCGCAGGGGACGTGCCGTACTATACATATGCAGAAGGGGCCATACGCGCGCTTGCGGCCATGATAAGGTTCTCAAAGTGGACGCGCACGCCGCTTGGAAGCGTCAAAAAATTCAAGGTGAACAGGCAAAGGGCGCAGGGGATAATCGACGCGGCAAGGAGCAGGGGCCAGACGAGCCTGCTCGAGGAGGAGGGACAGGAGGTCCTGCGCGCATACGGCCTGCCGCTTCCAAAAAGCGCGCTGGCCGGTACAGAGTCAGAGGCAGTAAAGATTGCAAAAAAGACGGGATACCCGGTCGTAATGAAGATCGCATCGCCGCAGATAACGCACAAGTCCGACGCGGGCGGGGTGCGCGTAAACATTGCAAATGACTCTGATGCGCGAAAGGCGTTCCGGGATATTGTGCGCAGCGCGAAAAAATACGACAAAAAGGCGGAGATACTCGGGGTGCTCGTAGTGGAGATGGTCACCGGAGGCAAGGAGGTCATCCTGGGCTCAAAGCTCGAGCCGGGATTCGGGCCGGTCCTCATGCTGGGGATGGGCGGAATCTATGTGGAGGTGCTCAAGGACGTGACGTTCCGGCTTGCGCCGGTGACTGGGCGCGAGGCAGACGGGATGATTACATCAATCAGGACGCAAAAGCTTCTCTCCGGGGTGCGGGGGGAGCGGCCCTCTGATACTTCCAAGCTCTCCGAGTGCATCCAGAGGCTCTCGCAGCTCGTATCTGATCTGAGCATAAGGGAGCTTGACATGAACCCCGTACTGGTCATGCCAAGGGGCCGCGGATGCCGGGTGCTTGATGTGCGGATAGGACTCTGAGGCGGCGCGCCTTGAATATTTATACGAGCAGTGCGTACATACTGCATGGCAAATGTCCTCAAGACGATAAGGACAGGCGATGACTACATCGAGAGCCTCCGCGGGAGGCCCATGCGGGTGTACCTCTTTGGCGAGCTGGTATCAGAGCCGGTGGACCATCCCATGATAAGGCCGTCAATCAACGCGGTGGCAGAGACGTACGATCTGGCCGTGCGCGAGGAGCAACTCGCGTCTGCAGACTCTTCAATCACGGGGCTCCGGGTAAACAGGTTCCTGCACATAGCAGAGAGCGCGGCAGACCTGGTGCTCCAAAACAAGATGCAGCGGAAACTGGGGCAGAACACGGGGACGTGCTTTCAGCGCTGCGTGGGCATGGATGCACTCAACGCGCTCCACTCCACCACGTTTGAGATAGACGAGAAACACAAGACGGACTACCACAAGAGGTTCCTAGAGTTCGTAAAGATGGTGCAGCGCGAAAACCTGGTGATAGGCGGCGCCATGACGGATCCAAAGGGGGACAGGAGCAAGGGGCCCGCAGAGCAGGACGACCCTGACCTGTTCACAAGGGTGGTCGACTCTGATGAAAAGGGCGTGTACATATCGGGCGCAAAGGCGCACCAGACCGGCTGCATCAACTCGCACTGGATTATAATAATGCCGACTGTGAGGCTCACGGAAAGCGACCGGGACTGGGCCGTGGTGGGCGCGGTGCCTGCAGACGCAAAGGGGATCACCTACATCTATGGAAGGCAGTCGTGCGACACGAGGAGCATGGAGGAGGGGGACATTGACGCGGGAAACGCAAAGTACGGCGGGCAGGAGGCGCTCATGATACTTGACAGGGTGTTCATCCCGTGGGACAGGGTGTTCATGCACGGCGAGCACGAGTTCGCCTCGATGCTAGTGGAGAGGTTTACGTGCTATCACAGGCGCAGCTATGTGTGCAAGACGGGGCTTGGCGACGTGCTCATCGGGGCGGCAGCCACAATATCTGACTATAACGGGGTGCCAAAGGTCTCCCACATAAAGGACAAGATCATAGAGATGACGCACCTCAACGAGACCATATTTGCAGCCGGCATCGCCTCGTCGTACCAGGGGCACAAGATGAAGTCAGGCGTGTATCTCAACGACGACATGCTTGCGCAGGTGTGCAAGCACAACGTGACGCGCTTTCCCTACGAGATAAGCAGGCTTGCGCAGGACATTGCAGGCGGCCTCATGGTGACGCTCCCCTCGGAAAAGGACTTTAGGCACCCGGAGGCGGGCCCGCTGCTGAAGAAATACCTTGTCGGGCGCAAGGGCGTGGACGTGGAGAACCGCATGAGGATACTGCGGCTGATAGAGAACATGACGCTTGGAAGGAACGCAGTCGGGTACCTCACAGAATCAATGCACGGGGCCGGCTCGCCGCAGGCGCAGCGGATACAGATCCAGAGGCAGATGCAGCTGGGCTACAAGAAAAACCTTGCAAAGAGGCTCTCCGGGATTACAGGCGACATTGAAGAGCCATCCGAGCAGTCAGAGTACTTCAAGCGCGTATTCAAGACAAGGGACTCTGTGCTGTAATCCTAGGGCTCTGTGACTTTTTTCCGCTTTGAGACGTGCCTTGCTACCATGATCCCAATCACTATAACTATGATGATATAGTTGATGGGCGGCTTTATCAGCTGCGTGATATAGCCCACCTGCGATATGGTGTATATCACCTTGCCGATATACTCGTCATCAGTAATTGGATAGTCCGTCCCGGCGATGGGCGCAGAGTTGGCGTCCCCCTTTGTGCGTATCTCCCTCGGGTTCTCACCTGTTATCGCCGCCACCCTGTGCACTATCACCTTGCCGTGGTCCGAAGGCCTGTCAAAGACGATGATGTCGCCTGGCACCAGTTCCTCAAAGGCGTCGTGGCCCTGCACGATGATGACGTCGTATATCTGGAGCGCCGGGATCATGCTGCCGCTTGCGACCACGTAAAACGGGTTCTGGGTTCCAAAGGCCGCCTGCAGGCCGATCCAGATCACTACCACGCCCACGGCTATTATGACTATGTCCCTTACTATGGTCCTTGTCGCGCTTTTTGCCAATCAAGGCACGTGCGCGTCCTGCTGATTAAATTTGTTATCTATTGGAGCTTGGAGCCGCATTCCTCGCAGAACTTGGAACCGGGCTTGTTTTCACGGCCGCATTTGGGGCACCCGTCAGGCTCTGCCTGACCCTGTCCCAAAAGTATCACCTCGCCCACCTTTCCAATGCAATTCCACGGAATGCTGCCCTCGGTCCCGTCGGCTTTTGTTATCACAAGCACCATTGACTGGGAGGCATCTATGCCGACCTGCTTTGCTACGCCTATCTTGTTTGCGTTCTCGTCAATGACGTCCCTTCCCTCTATTGCGCCAACGCCTACTATAGAACCCGGCTGCGTGGCATGCTTTTCTGCGGGCGCCGCCTGCGTGGCATGCTCCTCTGCTGGAGCGTCCTGCGGCGTCTCTGGCTTTGCGGCGCCAATGTCCCCCGCCTCGTCTTGCTTTTTGAACTGGCGGTACTCTGCAATGGTGGATCCGCACGAGCACTTGTACTGGCCCCTCTCTGCAAGTACTAGATTGTCTGCAACCACCTCGCCTGGATTCTCAAACTCGATGCTCGGCGATCCCTCGAACTCTTTTTCACACGTGTTGCAAAAGTGCTTGGTTATGTCTGCTGCATCAAGCCTTCCTATGGGAGCTAGGAACAGGTCGGGGCCTCCGAGGTTCCCCTTTGTCTGCTGCTCGTCTGTGACTTTTGCCATGACATAGCCGCCAGAGCCCCTCAGCTTTTTGAGTCTGACCTCCGAACTCATACACCGGGATCCGCCTGCGTGTCATTTAAGTATATCAGGCCGTTCCGGAACGGTCAAGGTTTTTAGGTATGGGTAATACAGCACATGCAATGGGAGTAGTCCAGATATCTGATGTAAAGTCATGGGAGACTGACGTAATGAACTCGGACGTGCCCGTGTTTGCCGACTTTTGGGCCGAATGGTGCGGGCCGTGCAGGATGGTCGGGCCGGTAGTAGAAGAGCTGGCAGGCGACTATGACGGCAGGGTAAAGTTCGTAAAGGTAAACGTGGACGAGGCAAGCGAGCTTGCCTCAAAGTACAACGTCTTTAGCATTCCCACGCTGATACTGTTCAAAAAGGGCGAGGTGGTGAGCCAGCAGGTGGGCGCCGCCTCCAAAGAGTCCTACAAGGGCATGATTGAAAAGGCGCTCTAGGCCGGGCACAAATTAGCTAGACCTATTCTAAAGTAATTAATATTCCAAGCCCCGAGATGAGTCATGTCATTTGGAGAAGTAGACACGCTCAACATGCTGTTTGAAAAGCTGCAGAGCCTCTTTGACGAGTCGCAGGGATACTATGAGACGTTCCTTGACACCAACAACATGTACAAAAAGGGCCAGCTCAGCGACAAGGAGTTCTTTGCAAAGCTTGGCGACTATACCGTGGCATACTCTGCGCTCGAGTTTCTTGCGATAAAGGTGATCTTTGAGATGAAAAAGTCGATGGGCAGTACTACTGGCAACACGCAGTCGCCGGGGCTCATGCAGGGGATGGGCGCCCAGGGGATGCCCGGAATGCAGCCGGGAATGGCGCAAAAGGGGACCGCGGCAAACCCGGTCGGGGGGCCTCCCGGAATAGTGTCTGCGCAAGAGTCCTTTGGGGACGTCGGCACGCTGCCGTCGCCTGATCCGGCGCTTGTTCCAAGGGGAGCCGGATGCGGCTCGTGCGGCGCGCAGCTAAGAAGCAATGCAAAGTTCTGCACCTCGTGCGGGGCAAGGGCCTAGTCCTGGGTGGTGCCGCACTCGGGGCAGAATTTTGCCCCAGACGAGATGCCGCCGCCGCATTCGTGGCAGAACCTGCCGTCCTTTTTCTTGCTGTACGCGTTTCCGACGCTTGCAGTGCTGCGCACGGCCCCGGAGGGGACGTACGTCTCGTCGTCGATCAGAACGGGCTCAAAGTCCTGCTCTGTAAGGAATGTCATCATTCTGGGGATTCCCTTGTCCTTGTTGTCGGGATCCGGCACCGAGTCTCCAAGCCAGAATGCAAACCGCATCAGGGTCAGCTCCGGGGTGGAGAATGCCAGGGTGTGCTTTGACATGTACTCTTGCGCGGCCTTTTTGCCGTCAAAGACTTGCATGAATGTGGTGGAACGGTGTTTATGTATAATGTTTACTAGTGGGGCGGCATCCTGAGGGACTGGCATATAAAAAAGGGGGTTATCACCTGCGTATCAGTATAGGTACACTAGGTGGTAGATGAACACGAGGAGGCCTGCCGCATCCCCAATGGCGGTCGTCTGATCTAAGAGCTGGTCACCGTTGGATTCCCAGTCAAAGACGTTTCCGAACCTTCCGTTCTCCAGATCCCTTATGGTGGCCCATACTTCGGGGCTTATCTCATCATCTGGGTCCTGTTGGTTTGCCGCCGCCGCGTCGATCACGGCGTCATTGTGAGCCGCATAGCCGAGCGCGATGGCAATATCTGCCTCTGTGATCCCCGGACTGCCGCCTGCTCCGACCTCGTCTACGACCATGTGGTAGTCCTCATCGAGGGTCATGAACAGATCCATGCTATTCAGCGCGCGAAACACGTCGTCTGCAGGGTATGGAGCCTCGCCGCCTGCATCTGCGGGAGCTGCAAACGCAGCGCCCGTGCCAAGTGATGCCGTTGCGGCCAGAGCCAGCATGACAAAGACTGCTTTTCTCATGCACGTGGTACTGCATGCATGACTTATAAATGCTTTTATGATTATATATTGCTGTTCTCACTTCTTGGAATGAAATGTGCATATAAATAGTATTGCGGCGTCCCCGGGACGGTCCGCGTGCCTGTGCGCCCGGTTCATCCCGGGATCAGCGCCTCTGCCGGCAAGACTGTCCTCTAGTATCTCGCATAATATCTGGCGGAGCGCCCTCGTGTACTTTTCTCTGGTCATCTGCCTTTATTCCCTGCAAGAACAGCTCCGGCGGATCTGCCAGTACTCTCAAACCCGTCACGCACAGGTCTCACCACACCCGCAGATCCGATAAAAGATACATCAAAGGGTGATCTGTCATGTAAGATAGCCAGTACCGGGATCAGACCATGCCGTTTTACATCCACAGTTTTCTGCTAGACGGCAAGACCGCCCCTCATTTTCCTTTGAATCCAAGGGCATCGCGTCTAGGATTCATTTTCCTTTTGGATCTTCTCTCAAGATGCCCCCAAAGCTTGTCGATTCCGTACGCGACTAGAAGCCAGAATGCAATATGGATCAGAA
>RHFB01000052.1 GCA_003724285.1 Nitrosopumilus sp. H13
TGCCTCATGTATAGCGGTTCTCCCGTAACAAGCGTGTCTGCCTGCTTTGCCGGAGGCGGTTCTGCAGTTATGCCTGCAGTTTCTTGAAGTCCGGTACAGCTAGATGCTGCAAAGTCAAGTGACCGACCCCCTGAGAGATCAACTTTCCCGGTAATGTTGCCATTGTCCCGATCTACGAGTATCGGCACGGCGCCCGGTCTGAGAAGCGTCGGGACCGTATAATCGCGATTCTTAAAATGGGCAAATTCATCGTAGTGAGCGTGTGTGATGGTCTCCCGCTTGATAGTTGCAACTGTATGCGTTGAGGCATCAAACATCAATTGGGTCGTCTGATATACCGCACGTATGGTAATGTCATTGGCAAGCGGATCTGCAGTAACTGCGGCCACGCCGCCCTTTGGAAGCGTAAATACGAGCGCCTTGTCTACAATGTCATAGTTGTAGACGGACACTGACCCCGCCTCTCCTGTTATGACATAGTAGGATGCGAACTTGGCGGCTGTAATGGCAGAAAGGTCTCTTATGGATATGTCCAGACTGCCATCAAGGTTTAGCAGACCGCTTGTTGTCACCATGCCGGTGGCAGTAAGCTCCGACGGGGAACATGCGTCATTAGGGATTACAGGGCTTGAAAAGTAATGCGGCAGTGTAGTGGCAGAGCTGGTATAGCACGGGGTGCTCTGTGTGCCAACAGATGCGTCAAATCGTATTGGTGCAGCGAGGGGGGCTACTAGAGAGTACCCTGTAGGACTAGTATCGTCACGCAAGACTATTGTGTTTTCATTGACTTTTTCCAGAGTGGATGGAAATGTACTGACCGCCGCACGGGGTATATTCTCATTATCCAAGAACACCAGCCCCGAGAAACCAAAAGCTGAAGTCGTTATAAGGACTGAACGTGTAGTATACGTATCTGCTGATGGGTTCTCTGAGATGACTCTGAGCGCATCAATTGGAACCGTAATGCTGGCCACGTCAGTCTCTGGCACGTCAAAATTATACACTGCGAGCGCCCCTCCTGTGGACTGGGCACGCACTTCGATGTATGATGTTTGAATAAATGAATCATGATCCTTTACTGCATGGCGTGCATACAGGCTGTCTGGCGTGAGCAGGGCAGTGCCGGTGAGCGCGCCCGTACATGCCGTCTCGGTGGAAGAGACAAACTTCATGTAGAGCGGCGGACCCACATCGACTGGTACCAGTGGACTGGGTGGACCGGGTGGGCCTATGGCGCAGATGGTCGGCCCACTTGCTACGTGGGTAGGTTGGCGTATCCCAGATTCTATTACAATAGTACCTTGTATAGGCGAAACACTACCGTCCGTAACGACAAATGCGGCGAGCGCCGACGAATGAATTGAAAGAAGACCATAGTTTTGTGGCATTATGTTGGTATTGTCAACGTACCGGGTGGGCGTCGTACGACCCGCAGCGGCAACAACCGATGCAAATACGGGCGTTACTGTGAATTCGTCCGTATCTATATCATTACTGATGGTACTGAGCGCGGCTCTTGGAACGGTTGCAGTGATCGTCGTTCCAGATGCAGAATAACCGTACACTCCTATTGCAGTATCACTCGAACTGGCGTGTACCTCGATGTATGACACAAAGTCAGCATTAGCTTGACTGTCAATCGTGTGGCTTGTGGCCAGCCCGGTCGCACTGAGCGTGGGGGTAACTGAAGTGGATGTCGTGTCGTCACATACATCTGAAACCTGTGTGACTGACTTCATGTAGAGTGGCGAGCTCGTATCAAGCGCCGGGGTCTGGGCTTGCGCGTATTCAATGCCGGACAGCACTAGGATAGATGCAACAAGCAGGGATACTCCCTGTACTCCCCTCCCCCGCAAGACGCCGTCTAGTCGGGTGTCCATACATGACATACATGTGAGTTAGACTAGCAGTATAAAAGTGTCAGTAGGCACGGGTTTGCCGCTACAGGCACGCGATCAGATGCAGATGGCTCGTTAAAATTGATCCCAAGATCCGGCGCCGGCCTTGTGTGGCATGGATCACCCAGAGCCGTCCAAGTCAGACATCAATGATCATTTTTCCACGGGATCCTGCGTATTATCCCATCCGGGCAGTATAGCGTTAAATGTAGTGTTCGTCGATTCCAAGGCAAATTGGGAGAGTTTGACGAGTTTGCAGAGGCCCTCTTTGGGCAGCTGTCAGTAGAGATAGACGAGGAAAAAGAGATCGCCGAATTGGGGGACAGGGCAAGAGAGGGGCTCGGGGACAGGGCAAGGTTCAGGGAACTAGAGGATGTGGCAGGAGAGATCATGACAGGGTACAGGGGCATGGCGCAAGAGTTCCTGGGAGTCGATGTTCCAGACAGCAGGCTAGAGTTTCCAGAGCTTGCCGACCTGAAGAGGATAAAGGGGCAAAAGGTGTTTGCCGCAGGCAGCGCCGGGGAGTTTGTAGCAGAGCTGTTTGATGCCGTCTCATGCGAGGATCAAAAGAGGGTGGCAGAGATGATGCAAAGAGACACGGCAAAGTACCTGGTGTACTCGACTTATGCAATCCAGTACATATCAAAGATTACCACCACATACGGGGACTATATGGACGGGGGCATCTACCTCAACAAGTTCATCCTCTCGAGATACCCGCAGATAATACTCTTCAAGCAGGGGGAGCCCTTCGAGTCCGGATTCAAGGATGTGAATTCTGGGTATACGGGGGCAGTAAAGATGACGGTTCTTGAGGAGCTGGTCCACTCTGCGCAGGGAAACCTGCATGATGTCAACAGGCGCGCGGCATCAGAGGTGAACCGCATAAACGAGGAGCTTGCAGGCATAATCTTGTCCCTTGATGATGGCACGGTCAACACCCTCTCAGAGTACTGCCAGCTGCAGGCGGTGCCAGATGACTTTCCCTTTGCAAAAAAGGCAAACCTGTTCTTTTTTCTGAATCCGGATCACTTTCTGACAGAGCAGATAGGGCCCGATGTCATGACATTCACGCATGTGGAGATCGACCCCAAGATAGGGCAGGCAGTCCCGGAACTGCTGGACATCTACAAGAGGTGGCTGGTGCCCATCCAGCAGCACCATGCGGCGTTTACTGCCATGGAGGGGATGGCCGGGTTTGCCGTCGAGGAGATGCTGGGAGGCGATCCCGACTTTAAGAGATACCTTGCCACGTTTATGGGCACGGACATGTCATCATACCAGGTCAGAAAGGGCATGGGAACAGGCTTTGTCAGGACCATACACGGGGATCTTGGCAGGGACGCATTCTCCAAAATCATCGACATTCCACCAAACACGAGGGAGCTCAAAGACGCCCAGCTCTATCTCAAGAAACTGAGATGAACGTCAAATTCGATCCGCTGGTGGCAGAATGGATTGCATTTGCAAGGAATCCAAGCTACAACCTGATCGAAAAATGCCTCAAGTTTGCGCAGCTGCTCGAGTACCCGGATCTGGACATGGAGCAGTACATTGGCGCGATACGCAAAATGGGCCTGTCCCTGAGGGAGACTGTAACTGACGTCAAGAACCCCACATACCTGGTATCAATGCTAAACGAGTATCTCTTTGGGGATCTGGGGCTTGGCGGCGATGATGAGGACTATTTCAATCCAAAGTACAACTTTCTCAACGAGGTCATCGAGTGCAAGAGGGGGATTCCCATCACTCTGACGATACTCTATGTAGAGGTCGCAAAGTTTATCGGACTGGATCTGAGAATAGTGGGGTTTCCCGGACACATACTGGCAAAGTACGGCGAGGAGATGATACTGGATCCGTTCTATGGGGGGAGCCTGCGGGATGCAGACGACCTGCAGGCAATGCTCGATGAGAGCTTGGGCATAGAGTTCAGGCCAGAGCACCTAGATGAGATCGGCACGGAGCAGATACTGGTGCGCATGGCGCGCAACCTGAAAAATTCGTACATGCAGTCGTACGTGTATGACAAGGCGGTCCGGTGCGCAGACATGGTGCTTGCAATAGAGCCCGAATCGGCAACTGACATCCGGGACAAGGGGATTCTCGAATCAAGGCTATTGCACCATGATGCCGCATTGGGATATCTCAACAGATACCTGGAAATGCGCCCCAATGCCGAAGATGTAGATCACGTTCTAGAGATGATCAGGAACATAAAGACAAAAACTAGTCGATAATTGATGCTACTTCGTTGCCCCTCTTGATCTGGGCGATCTCGTACCTGGCTACCTTGTTTCTGAACGCCTTTTTGATGATGTCAAGCTCGCTTCGGAGTAGCGCCACCTCGTCTTCGAGCCTTGCAACCCTCTCATAGATGGTCTCTGCTTCTGTACTCATGATCTACTGACGGTAGGTGATTGTCATAAAAACTATTGCATGCAGGCGTGGCGCGTGCATGATACCGGCAGATTCCGTCAGCGTGTGCACATGATCGATGTGCGGCGGCCGTGGGTTCGGGTTGGCAGGCACATGCCAAGAGCCGTGTCATGATTCCGGGTTCCGTGCCTAGCGTCGTGTGGGGCCATGTTCGGATCCGGGACTGAACCGCGGATGTGAGTTCTTAAATAGGTCGGAGTGTATAGGTATGCCGTGAAAACGACAATCATCATCGGTGTGGTAGCGGCAGTCGTCGTGACAGTTGTGGCGACTGTGATCATGCCAGTGTACGGGTATCCGTGGCCGTTCTGTCTCCCCTATTGTTCAGAACCCTGACCAAGCATGGAGACAAGAACAGCCATGTAGATTACTAGTTATTTTATTTATCCAGTTGCCGCCTGTTTGGATTTTTTCAGTATTCAGACGATCCCGCCAGTCAAACAGATCGGGGCTGCCTGCAGACAGACTTGTCACTTGGGAATGCCGGGCATAATCCCGGCAGCATACCATCAAAACCAGAACAGATAGTCAGATCCGATGTAAAGCATGATGATATGCGGAACTCCCAGTATGATTCCAAGGTACAGCATGTTTCTTGCCTTTTTCTCACTCCTGTCCCGGAGTACAAAGTAGCAGATCAGGCCCCCTACAAGCGTCAGGAATATCGGCAAAAGCCACCATGCCCCGGATATGCCCTTCTCGTGGTCCACAGACATGATGGTGCACGGTTTCTATTTGAACATTTCAGTTAAAATTATTTTAAAAACGTATGACAATGTTACAGTCAGATACAGTCCTGCCGCTTGAGAGTCAGAGGGTGAATTCTTGGCGGCATTTTTCACACTTGCCTCTCTCGTGTCCGGGAGCGCCTAAAAGGAACACCTTGCCTATGGTCTGGCACTTTGGGCACATCCCAGTGGTGGCGTTTTTTGGACTGGTCCGGATTATCTTTTGGGTCTTTCTTCGTCCCATCGCAGGAGCTTGGCGAATCTGATTATTAAGTCTATTAATGGCGCGGAGAGGGGGATTTGAACCCCCGTGTTCTTTCGAACATAGGATTAGCAATCCTACGCCCTACCAGGCTAGGCGACCTCCGCACGACATGCCTAGAAACACTGCGAGTCGGCGGGCCCTCGGAGCCCCGCCTAGTACAGTCAAGAATTAAATAGCAACCGCCTCGACTTGATCACGGTTTTGGGCAAAAAGGCGGCAGTCATGAGGGGCGATGGCATCGGGCCAGAGGTGGTTGACTCGATGCTCAGGGTGCTAAAAGAGTGCAACCTGCAGTCAGAGATCATCATGTGCGAGGCAGGCTCTGAGCAGTGGGATAAAAACGGCAGAAAGGACGTGTCGTACATCCCAGATGACACCATGAGTACCCTGGAAGAGTCAGACGCCTGCTTCAAGGGGCCGACTACCACCATTCCGATCCCCGGAGCGCCAAGAAGCGTGGCAGTCACGCTCCGGCAAAAGTTCGAGCTGTACTCGAACATCAGGCCCACAAAGACGTTTGAGAGTCTCACTCCCGGGAGAAGCCTGGACTGCGTCTGCTTTAGGGAGGCAACGGAGGGACTGTACTCCGGGGTGGAGGCGGCAGTCACCGACGACGCGGCAATTGCGATAAGAAAGATTACGAGGAAGGGATGCGACAGGTTTCTTGCAGCGGCTGTGAAATGGGCCCAGAGATACGAGATGAAAAAGCTTGTCGCAATCACAAAGAGAAACATACTAAAGCAGACAGACGGGATATTCTGGAAGTCTGCGCAAAGGGCGGTGGAGGGAACCGGGATAGAGCTCTCTGAGATCTATATCGACAACATGGCGCAGCAGCTGGTGGTGGCCCCCGAACAGTTCAACGGGGCGGTACTTGCAAGCACAAACCTGTTCATGGACATAATATCCGAGCTGGCCTCGGGCCTGGTGGGCTCGATAGGGCTGATATATTCAGCAAACATGGGAGACGACTTTGCCATGTTCGAGGCCGCGCACGGCAGCGCCCCCCAGTTTGCAGGCCAGGACAAGGTAAATCCGACTGCGACTGTCCTCTCTGGCGCATGGATGGCAGAGTATCTGGGGGAGAGCGACATCCGGGATGCCATATTTGCCGCAACAGAGCAGGTAATCGGCGAGGGCAGGACCACCACGTGGGACATAGGGGGGAGCGCGTCTACCACGCAGATGACTGATGCCATAATATCTGGCGCAAAGCAGATACTCAAAAGATAGGGCTAGTTTTGAGCCTCTATCAGAATCAGTTCCTCAAAGAAGAGCTTTTTTCTTGATATGATCCGCGCCTTTAGCCCCAGGGACTCTGCGTGTCTGATGAGCCTGACATAGTTTGAGAGCGACGAGGTCACAAGTATCATCCTGCCGCCCTTTTTGATGCTGCCATGTGCCGAATCAAGTATCTTTTTTGGCACCTCAAAGCCCTCCTTTCCCCCGTCTGTTGCGACGTCTAGTATCTGGTCTGTTGCAAGGTACGGCAGGTTGCACACCACCAGGTCAAACTCTGCGCGTATGGCATCAGAGCCGCTGCAGCACACCAGGTTTTCCGTCTTGTATGTCTGGTCTTTGAGGGCGGCGATGTTGATGTCAGTCCCCACCACGAATGCAAAGTTTTTTGAGAGGATTTGTGTGAGGTAGCCAGAGCCGCTGCCGATGTCTAGCGCCGAGTTCCCTTTCTCCCTTTCGATATAGTCTGCTACAAAGAACGTGTCCTCCGAGGGAGGATACGCGTCATCTGAGGATTTCATCTGCAAGATGTACTATTTCATCCCCCGTCATGTCATCTAGCCGCCCGTCTGCATCCGAATCCCTGCCAAACTGCCTGAGAATGTTTCGGACGGTCTTTCTTCTGTATGAGAATATCTTGTTGATGGTGCGGATCTGATCCCGGGTCATGGTGTTTTTCTGTCTCAGGTGAATCACTACAGAGTCCACCCTGGGAGGCGGATCAAAGTTGTTCCTGCCCACGTCTGAGACGCGGCGCATCTCAAATGCATGGTTTGCAATAATGCTGACTGCCCTGCGTCCTGCAACGCCTGCCATGAGCTTGTCTGCAAACTCTTTTTGAACCATGACCACCCCGTGCGAAAAGGACCGCAGTGCAAGCCACTCCATTATATCCCGGCTTTTAGAGTAGGGCAGGTTTGAGACAAACACGGTAAACCGGTCCGTGCTTTTGAGGCCGTCGCCTGCCTCAAGCACCAGGTTTTTGATGCCGGACATGGAGGCGGTGGCGGCATCAACTAGACTTTTGTCCGCGTCTATTGATATGACCCTGCCCGCCCTTGCGCACAGCAGCGGGGTGAGTATTCCAAGGCCGGTTCCAAGCTCAAAGACCGTGTCATCGCTGGTGATTCGTGCCTCTGAGACGATTCCCTCTGCCACGGAGGCAGAGCGGAGAAAGTGCTGCCCGAGGCGCATCCGCCTGTTCATTTCTTTACAAAGAGGTTCATGCGGGTCTTGCCTGTGACTTCCTCCATTATCCTCTCAGTAATGTGCCTTGTAGGATCCTTGAACCCGACTCTCTCCTCGAGATCCTTGTAGCTTGAAAACTTTTCCTTTTCCCGCTCGTCTAGCATGGTCTTCATGTATGTCTTGCCAACCCCCGGAATAAGCTCGAGCGCGTGGATTCTCGGGGTGAGGGGCTGGGCCCTGTTCATATAGTCTACAAACTTTTGCTCGTTGCGCACCACTATCTGCTCTACGATCATGGGCAGCTCGCTTTGGGCGGCCGCAGATATGCGCTCGTACTCCATCTTGCCTAGGACGGACTGCACCTTTGTCCTTCCCTCCTTGCCGATGTAGATCCTCTCGTCTATCTCAAATGTGGCGCCCTCGGTTCCAAGTATCTCAAGCAGCGTCAGCCTGTCCTCGCCGATTGCTGTGATTATGATTCCCTCCCGGCCGCGCACCGTAGTCGACTTGCCCCTTGGATTGAAATCCAGCACATGCGCATATTCCTCGTATTTTCTTGGAGGGGCGTTTTCCCTTTGCAAGATATGCACCCGGGCTAGGAATACTCCTTTATTATCTTGAGCATCTTTTCAAGAGTCTCTGCAAGAATGAGCTTTTTCCATCCAAAGGTAAACGAGCGGAGCTCTGCAAGGCTTGTGGGCCTAATGTTTACGATCTCTACTGCCTCGTCCTCTGTAAGCTCGCACTCCTTTATCAGGAGTTTTTTCATCTCTTTTGCATCCTTGTAGTCAGCAGATACAAACTTTGAGACATAGTCGTATGTCCACCTCTGGATCTGATCCATGTCCTCTATATCCACATGCCCCAGGATCTCCTTTACCTCCGGGAGCGAGACTGCCTGTCTTTTCTTTACCTCTTCCATCATCATACACCGAATGGTTTGATATGATCTAGCCTAGTGATTAAAGTTTTTGATTTGTCGCCTAGCTTGACGTCCAGGGTTATTGCACGCCTGCCTACGTGCTTTATCAGCCCCACCTTGCCGTGGTATCTGCGGTGCGGCAGGCCCTTGTGCTGCCTCGGGTCTATAATTACAAGCGCCTGCTGGCCCTGCTGGTACTCGCGCAGAAGAAACGATACGCCGCGGGGAGACTTTTTCTTCATTACTGATCTCGACTTGTGCTTGAAGCCGTGAGAGCGGCCGTGGGATTTTTTAGTTGCCATTCGTGGTGTTGGAAGAGCCGCCCTATTTTAATACTTGGAGATTTTGGCGGGTCTGGCACGGGGGCGCCATAGAGGCAGCACCCGCGGATCTGCAAAACGTCCCGGATCTGCAGCAATATATCCGGGATTTTCCAAGTATTGCCAGCATGTTCTGGGAGGAGCACATCCGCAGATGGAGCCGCGACAGCTTGCATCCAAGGCGCCTAGTTTGTATGATCGACGATGAAAAAGAGCACGAGCTGATAAAGTCAATAAATGACAGCGCTATATCCGTGACAGACAGCAAGTGGGTTGCAAGTCCCGAGAGGCGCGTGATAATCACCGGAACGCACGACCAGCTGTTCTCACGCGCCATGAACCGCGGATACGGCGTGCGGCAGCCAAGGTGGTCGATGCACTTTGGGCTGTTAAACAACGACTCGATGTGGATAATGAGGGGAATCGAGCCGCTCTGGAACGGGCTGGAAGAACTGCACGAAAAATACGGCGCATACAGGGTCGCATCAAACATCAGGGGAGGCAGGGCGCAGTCCATCCCCATTCGCAGGCTGTTTGACTCGGATTCCGGGGAATACTCTGACATTGAAGAGTTCATGCGGGAGAAACCGCCGCCCATAATCAACCCGCCCCGCGTCCCCGGTACTGGAGAGGTGTGGGTGTCCCTTGCAGACCACCTCTCACAGACGGTGGATATGATTGCCGGCATCTGCGCCAAGATACCGCTTGGATTCACGCAGGAGCTTGCAAGGGCGGCAAGGTACCACGACTGGGCAAAATCCCATCCCGTATTCCAAAGGGCGCTTCTTGCCGGGCTTGCAGAGGATGCGGATATGCGCCGCACCCACTGGGCAAAGAGGCGCCCTAGGATAAAGCTCGTGCTGGACAGGTACTTTCACGATCTGGTGGGCGGCTGCGCCATGGCATGCTCTGAGACGAGCTCGCATCTCGAGGCGTACCTTGTAATGACGCATCACGGCAAGTACCACTGCAGGATTCCGCGCGTCTCCCAGAGACTTCCAGAGACCCCGCTTGGCGGCGGCATTACGGAAAAAGAGACGAGCTTTGAGATGGATCCCAAGAGATGGGCCAGGATATCCGGATCACTGTACGGGCGCCACGGCCCGTTCATGCTTGCATACCTCGAGTCCCTGCTCCGGGCGGCAGACATCAGGGCAAGCGCCACATAGGCAGTCACGCCGGCATACCCTATTCCGCATGCTACATGCGGTTGATCTTAAAGTCGCGCTTTGGCTGCTGCATGGATAGCAGCAGCTGCTTTAGCTGCTCGTCTCCTACCTGTCCCGGAAGCTTTCCCTGCGATGCCATTCCCAGGAGATACTGCTCTACCATCTCTGCAAGCTCGGGCTTTACCATCTTTATGTTGTTGAGCCTCATTCTTGCATCAGGCGCGAGAATCCGTCTCATTGCCTGTTCTTTTGCATGGTCGTCACCGCGTGGCGGCTCGTCTTCTGGAATGCTCATGTTAAATCTACGTGTACACCTTTAGCTGCGGGTTCTCAGACACCATTTCCTTTAGGATCTCAGTGGAAAGCCTGTCAAGTTTTTGCATTCCTGTGCTGGATATGACGCGCCCCTTTTTCTCTGCCTTTACCACATAGCCGAGCTGCTCTAGTCTGTGGACTGCGCCGCGTATGATGGCGCCGCCTGCATCCTTGTGGTGCGCGGCCCCGTATCCTGACGGCTTGCCGCCTCCGTAATCCTTTCGAAGCTCGTTAATTCCAATTGGTCCGTACAAATAGATCTTTCTCATTATAGAGGCGCATCTCGAGTACCACCAATCCCTGTCCTGCGGGGGATTTGTCGCATGGGCTCCGGTCTTTACAAACGGGATCCATGACGGGGCGGGAATGTCTTCTCCCTTGAGTACCTGTGCAAGCCTCTGTATTAGAGCGTCTGCCGGTACGTCGTACACTTTTGCCAACGGTTGAAAACCCCAAGAATCGTCTTATAAATCATTGAGGGTCGGCCATGAAAAAATCCACGAGTCATGAAAAATAATTGTGCAAGTTATAAATCACACCCACTGATTAATCTGGGAAAATTGCAAGAGACAGAGAGGGTCGTAAAGAGCGGGGACTATCTTGAGATAGATGGATTCCATAGGTATTTTGGACATGCTTATGCCGAGGGGAAAAATGCAAAATTCCCCGAGCCACTTGTTTTATGCTGTTCAAAAAAAAAAGGTCAAAAGGCGACAAAGCCTGGTTCATATCCGCATGACATACAATGAAAGCAAATAACGCCTTTGTAGATCCTGCATTATTTCCAATGCCAAGCAATATGGATCTGAAAGAGGGATGTTTTTTGCAACCGGCATACAGTCGTCAAGTGGCAGTCATTGCATGCATGATTACGTTGGTTTTCACAACTGTTGATCGTGGCTGGGATCAGTCATTTTTGGACAGTCTGAGAAACTTTTGATCTCAAAGTCAGCATCTTGCGGTACGTATGTCCGCACAAATTGCACGTGATTCTGACTGATTTTGGCGTACCGCCAAGCCGGAACCTAGAGCCTGTCCCCGGGGCCATGAATGACTTGCATTTTTTGCAGAACACCATCCGGAGGTGGTACGGCATCCGGATCTTGTGCCTGGAGCTTATCTTGCGCGCAAGCCCGGCGTGCCGTTTTGCCAGCGCCGGATCACTCCTTGCGTTGCGCACGGCGCTTTCTATGAGGATCTGCATGCGCTCAATTGCAACCGCCCTTGCATCAGGTTTCACGGACTTGTCACCTGATGCCGACTAAAAATTCTTTGTATGGTGCAGTCAGCGGGATTCGAACCCGCGTCACAGGGTTGGAAACCCCGAATACTAACCAGGCTATACTATGGCTGCAACAGAGTGAGGCCTCGCATTCCTACATAAAAATGGTCTTTTCATACTCGTAGAGCATCCGTGACACCACCACGTGTCCCTCAAGCGGTCCGTCATCCACAGAGCATACAGAGTCAAGCCTCTTGGTTGTCTTTTCAGAAAAGCCGCCCTTTTGAAACCCGCCAATCACGACGCACGCCCCGTCGGGCAGGCCTGCGGCCACCTTTGCATACGAGCTCGGAGTCCCGCGCGAGGAGAGTCCCACCACTGTGGGCGGGTTGATCTCGTCTAGTATCTCCGGGAACGTCATGTCGCTCATCTCTAGCAGCACGTCGCCGGCAGACACCCTGCCCTCCCTGTACAGCTTTTCGACTAGCCCTGCAAACCTGTGGTAAGAGCGCGGCACCCGGACTTGGCGGCCGAGCCGTATCACCTTGTCCTGTACGGTATGCACGAGCAGATCCAGCGCGTCGCGCCGGTACAGCGGGGTAGAGACTGCCTCGAGCATGGAATGGTGCACCAGGTCCGGCCTGCCCCTCTTTATCTCGTTTCTGAGCCCCTTCATGGCTGCAAAGTGCCACGAGTTGTCAAGTAGTATCTCAGAGGCATCGCGGCCGAGCCTTTGCGCGTGGGACAATACGGACTGGTGTCTGGCCAGATCCGGAGGAACCAGCTCGAGCGAGGACTCTGCGAGGATCAGCGTGATCAATTCTGCATTCCTGCCCGCTTTTTAAACTCGTCCCAGCCCGGCTTTGCGGTACCGTCGGTCTTGAGCAGTCCCGCGTTGCAGACATAGCGGTCAAGCCTCTCAATTACGTGCTCGTTGCCGCCAAGACCCGAGCCGTCTAGCTCCACCTGCTTGTCTCCGATGCTGCTTTGTCTAGAGCCGCACGTGCCTTCTGACATGTCATGCTGCTTGTACCACGTGAGAAACTCTATCTTTGACTCGTTTTGGCCGTAAAAGTCAAAGAGAACCCCTACAAAGTCCTTTTGTGACGCGTCATCCCCTCCTACAAATCCCGACGTGCTCCATCCTATCTCAAAAAAGGCCACGTTTCCGGGGGTCATCTCAAAGACCTTTTTGAGGTCCTCTCCTGCCTCAGACGGCGTCTTTACTATGTCATTTAGCGAGTCGACCGGCCAGTATGAGAACGCGGCAAAGTCTCCGTCTGACAGCTCTTTTACTATGTGTTCTAGATCCTTGTTGAGCACGTGATGCAAGGCAAACGAGTTGCCCATGCGCACATCCGGATGCGCCGCCCTTACCCCGTCGTACACCTCTGAGAAGAGCGCCTCGTATGCCGGCATGTTATGCTCGCTGCGTCTGAACTGGGACTCTGTCTGGCCTGCAATTATCACCGCATCTATCGAGTCGTACCTGGAGAGCGCCGCATCAAGCACCTTTACCAGACTTTGCGAATCCACGGATCCAAGCTGCGGGTTTCCCATCCAGTCCGGGAACGGTCCGAGCGTCACGCCATTAATTATGGAGAAGAACAGGGTGGTCCTGAGGCCGTTTTGCTTTGCAGCATCAAAGAGCGCGTCATAGTTCCTCCAGTCAAACTCGCCGCGCTGCGGCTCTACAATGTTCCAAAACATGTACACGTTGCTCCTGCCTATCCCGGATGATGCCGCATCAGAGTAGATCCTGCCAAGCTGCTCAAGCGAGACGGACCTGTCAGGCGGGTTTATCACCAGGCCGACCCGCGGGTCAGGCTCCCTTGGCGGATCCGCCAGAACCAGGGCCAAAGCTATGGCTGCTATTGCAAGGGGTATGAGTATGATTTTTGCATTCATACAGGCCAGAGCGCGCATGCGACTAAAAAAGTTGTGATTATCCGGACGTGCATCCGCTATAGCCGCACTCGATGCAGATGCTGCACCCCTCTACGAATACCAGCGTGTTTTTGCAGGTGGGGCACTGGTGATCCTCTGGAATCTCCTCTTGCTTTGCAGGCTCTGCCTTTATCTCCTCGTCGTGCACCTTTAGCGCCAGCGCCACGTTGACTTGTGACTTTATGTACGGGTTTGTAATGTAGTTTTTGACGTACTCTGTGACCATGCTGCTCGGAGTCACGTCAAACGTCTTTTGCGCATTGTCGCTTGTCATGTGCAGGACCTGCTTGTGCCTCGAGCCGTCGCGGTACACGGTAATCCCCTTTAGCCCCATCTCGTGCGCAAGCAGGTATGCGGACTTTACGTCCTCTGCAGTCACGTCGTACGGCATGTTTATCGTCTTTGCAATGGCGTTTCCAATCCAGTCCTGCCACACCCCCTGCGCCATGAGGTGGTCTGCCCAGTGTATGTCCATGGCAGTAACGAACACGTCCTGCATCCACAGCGGGATCGCCTCTATCCCCCGGAGCGAGCCATAGTTGTCTGCAATCATTTCAATCATCTCGTCGTTGTAAAGGTCGTTCTCCTTTAAAACCTCCTCCACTATCTTGTTTGTGTAAAAGAACCTGCCGACTGTCACCCTCTTTTCAAAGGCGAGCGCAAAGGCGGGCTCCATTCCGTTTGAGCAGTCTGAAATCATGGACAGCGTGCCAGTCGGAGCCACGGTGGTGGTCAGCACGTTTCTGATTCCGTACTTTTTGATCTTGTCGATTAGCGCGTCCCATTCGTACGAGTGCGTCTCCTTTGGCCTCTCATAGTATCCGGATACCGGAATCTTTCCCTCTGGGTACTCTGTCTTTGGACACAGCGGGAACTCGCCGCGCGACTTTGCAAGAGCCACGCTTTCTTCCATGGAATAGTACGTGAGCGCTTCTGCAAGCTTTGACTGGAGCTCGTATCCTTCTTTCGAGTTGTACGGGATTCTCAGCCGGTACAGCAGGTCTGCGACCCCCATCACTCCGAGCCCTATCCTTCTTGACTCCTTTGAGGCCGTGTCTATCTCTGGCACCGGATAGTGGTTCACGTCTATAATGTTGTCAAGGAACCTGGTGGTCTTTCGTATGGTCTCCTCGTATCTCTGCCAGTCAAACTCATAGGTGCCGTCTGCCTGCCTCTTTACCAGGTTTGCCAGATTTATGGAGCCGAGGTTGCACGACTCGTACGGATACAGGCTCTGCTCGCCGCACGGATTCGTGGCCCTGAGCGGGGCCTGTCTCGCCTTTGCAAAGACATTGTACTTGTTTATCTGATCAAAGAATATGAGACCCGGCTCTGCGCTTTTCCAGGCAGACAGGGCAATCAAGTCGATCATCTGGTGCGCATTGACCTCCTTTACCGGCCTCCTGTCCCGCGGGCTGCGCAGCACATAGTTGCCGTCATCCGTGTTTACCAGTGCGTTCCAAAAGTCCTCCCATATGCCTACGCTCACGTTAAAGTTCTCCAGGACGCCCGGCTCTGTCTTGTTTGTGATGAATTTTTCCACGTCCGGATGCCACGCCTCGATTATGCCCATGTTGGCCCCGCGCCTCTTGCCGCCCTGCTTTACCACCTCTGTCACGGTGTTGATTATGTTCATAAACGAGACCGGGCCTGATGCCACGCCTGACGTGGATGCCACAATGTCCCCCTCTTCACGCAGATCCGAATAGTTGATTCCCACGCCGCCTCCCGACTTGAAGATGAGCGCCGCATCAGACGTGGACTTCATTATCTGCTCCATGTGATCCTCCATGCCGAGTACAAAGCACGCAGAGAGCTGTCCGAGCCTTCCGCCCGCATTCATCATCGTAGGCGAGTTTGGCAGAAAGTCCTGCGATGCCATCAGGTTAAAGTATTCTGTTATCTTGTCTGCATACTTGTCGAACTTTTTTGCCACAAGCATTGTCAGCAGCTGCTTGAAGCTTGCCTTCATGTGGTTGCCGTCTGCAAGGGTCACATAGTGGCTGATAAGCGATCTAAAGTGCCACTTGTTGAGGTAATAGTCCCCAATCTTGAACTTGTAGTCAAAGGCGTCAAGCTTTTCAAGATAGAGGCGCGCCTCTGCCACGTCCTGCGGGGAGCTTCCCGCCTTGTCAAACAGCTCTTGATCGTACAGCAGGTCTCCGATTCCCACCAGAATGGCTACTCGCTCAAACATCTGCGTCGGGGACTCTGTTATCTCGTTCTTGCCGTTTCTCATCAGGTATCTTGATGCCAGGACGCGCAGGCAGTTGAGATCAAACTTTTTGGATACCGGATCCATCGTCTTTAGGTTCAGCACCTTCATCTTTTCCTCGCGGAGCTTGCGTCTCTCGTGGCGGTACACGATGTATATCTTTGCAATGTCGCTGTGGCCGCTGTCAATAAGGATTGATTCGACCATGTCCTGGATGTCCTCCACCGAGGGCTGCCTGGTACCAGAGAACCCCCCGGAGACCAGCCTGTCTATCACCTTGTCTGCCAGCTGGTCTGCCAGCTCGCGGTCGCCTTTCGAGGCGGCTGCCATCGCCTTGAAGATGGCGTTTGAGATCTTGTCCCGGTTAAAGGACGTTACGACTCCGCTACGTTTCCGGATCTCGACGATGGTGTTTTCTATCTGTGAATTTTCCAAATCAGAAGTTCCCCAAGGAGGGTATAATCAATGATGGTATAAATGATTCCACAGTTTTTATCAAATCCCAAGTCCAAAAAGATTGACACCGCTCCGACTTGGATCAGATCGGCTGTGATCGATCCCGCGAGCTGCGATGATCGCAGATGGGCAGGATCTGAGATGGCCGTACCTTGGAAATCTGATCGTAAAATGCGATCCGGGAGGATCAGCAAGATGCCAAAAGATCCAGATATCTGCGAATCTCAGACGATATACGGCGACTTGCACTTTGGACACTTTTCCTCAAAGGGTTCGTCCTTGAAGCCGCACTCGCCGCATATTGCGACTGCCTTTGACGGCCTGAATACAGGAGTCAGCAGGGCCGTCTTTTCTATGGCCTTTTTTATATGCTCAGGCGTGGAATCGCCCCCAAATGCCAGCTTTACAAGCAGGCCTCCGGTGAGCATCTTTGAGAGCTTTGTGCACTCTGCCACAGGCTCGCTCTTGGCAGTATAACTGCCCACTTGGGCAGGATCCAGGACCATTCCCTCCGAGTACGAGTCGCCCTCTACCGCGTTGAGGGCAGAATTCTTGCCGTATTTCTCCCCGTCAAGGCGGGCAAAGCGCTCCGAGCCCTCGGTGTCAGTCATGCAGATATTGACCGGGTATCCGAGCTCCTTTGACTTTTTTGTCGCCACGTCCACTGCCGTCTCCACCACCTTGTAGAGCGTGTCGCGGCCGACCTTGTCGTCTTTGAACCCGAGTATGTTGAATACCGACTCGCCGAGTCCGACCAGGTTGATTGCAAGCGAGACGGAGCTGCGCTGCATGTACTGGGTGCTCTTTGCAAGTATGGGGTTGAGTCCGCGCGTGGTAAGATCAGAGATGTCCTTTTTGCGCACAGCCATCGAGGAGAGCGTGGGCTTCATCAGCAGGGCAAGGCGCGCCCTAAAGTAGGTCTCGTCCTTGTTTGATTCGAATGCAAGCCTTGGAAGGTTTATCGATATCGACTCGAGTGATATTGAAAGGGAGCCGCTCTTTGTGGATCCGTTTGTGACTCCAGAGCTTGAAACCTGCCCCTTTGCAAACGTGACCCGCCCGCCGATAGATACGATCTCTGAGATTGCGCCAGACACGTCTGTAATCTTGCCCTTTTCATGATCCACTATCAGGCCGATCTTTGGAGCCGGCGTCATCCTTGTGTAGTTTTTGTATGCCGCTATTATGGTGTGTATGAGCTTTGTGTCCGCTCCAAGCTGGAGTCGTATGGATACGGCGGTGCTGTTCTTGTTGTACTTTGACGCAGTAGACGCGGTTGCAAACATGTTTGCAAGTCGCTGTTCCAGCTCGGGGAGCGCCTTGAACTTTGAGAGCAGCGGCGCCAGGCCGTCAAGGACTATCTCCCTCGAGGCCTCTTTTGAGAGCAGTGACATTATGATTGAAACAGAGCTTGCAACTTCGTCAAGCTGCTTTGATGCAGGGATTCTTGATGCATCGAGATACTTGCCTCCCAGATCCACCCCGTTTTCCACCAGATCCCTGATGTTGACAAATATGGTGTCCGGGATCATCGACCAGACCCCGGGATTGGTGATGTGCAAGTCGCCTGAGAGGTGCGAGTCTGCCACGTCCTTTGGCAGTGTGTTGGTGAGCAGGTGCTCTGCAAACACCCTCTGGCCCGTGCTAAACAGCAGGCCTTCTGCCCCGTTGTCCACGTCATCTAGGTTTGAGAGCAGCTCTACCACGTCGTTTACAGGCAGGCCCAGGCGTGCGAGCTTGTTCCTGTACTCTTCATGGCCGTGCTCTAGCAGCACAGAGTTTACCATCTCCCGGATCAGCGAGCCTGTCAGGTACGTGGTCTGGTACTTGTAGATCCTGTTTTCGACCTCTTCTGTGATCTTTTGGGCCAGCTCGAGCGGGAGGCTCCCCTCGCGTACAAGCGACTGGATTATCTTGTGGGAGTTGAACTCTTCAATTGACTCGTGCGACGTCCTCACGTACATCTTGCCGCTCTCTATTATGGATCTCTCCTCGATCTGCCTTGCAAGGCTCAGCACCAGCTTGCCAAGGTTGGTAATGGTGTATCTTCTCTCCGACTTGTTGAGAGCCACAAGCGACTGCCTGAGCAGCTTGCGGAGGTGGTATGCAAACTTGCCGCTCTCCTTTTTGGACTTGAAGCCGGCAAGCGACTTTAGCTCTGAATAAGTCAGGGGGCCCTTTGAGTTGAGGATTCTGAGTATGTCTATCCTGTTGGGGCTTGCCATGACTGAGAAGATCATTCTGACGCGCTTTGAGGTGGACTGGAGGATGCCGCCGCGCTTTACTTCGGATACCTCTTCGCTCTGCTCCATGTGTTTTTCCAAGCGCGTAGGGAGTAAATAAGACTTGTGAATACCCCCTCATTCCGGGAGAATCCAGGATCAGTTCTGCGATCAGACAGTCCCGGGATCAGTTTGATCCCCGGGGCCTAGTTCTTGTTGACATCAAGGGAGAACTCTGAGGTGGAGAGCTTTTGCCCGCATGACGGGCACTTGCCGTCGTAGTGGTTCAGGACGTCCTTGAGCGACTTTAACATCTTCATCGAGGTGATCTTTTCCCCGCACTTGCCGCATGTGATCTCTACTGACATATGAGTGCCGTATGAGATGCGGAATAATTAAGAGTCGGTTCTGATTTTTTTAATAAGTCAGGCAAATTATTTTACGGCTTTTTCGATGATGACTCCGCGCTCGTCAAATCCGGCTATTTTTGCCCTGGTTCCCACGGGCAGGTCCTCAGGCGTGGCGATCCCCCCCATAAAGCCAGATATCCTCAGATCCGCCTCGTCTAGCTTGAGCACCACAAAGGCGTACGGCGTGAACTTTTCAAAGCCGGCAGGAGGCACGGTAATTATGGTGTATGTGGCTATCAGGCCCGTTCCTCCAAGCACCATATCCTCAGAGCCCCTGTTGCCGCACTTTTGGCAAAAGTATACAGTCGACAGGTGCAGGTGGCCGCACTTTGTGCACTTGTGCGCAAGAAACTTGCCGAGTTTGGCGTTTTCTGCGAATTTCTCCTTGGCAGACATTTTACACACTTGCAAACAGGTGTACTGCGCAGCTAGCACCGGTCGCGCCAAAATTGTGGGTCAGCCCTATTTTTGCGTCCTTTACTGTGCGCGCGCCTGCAGCCCCGGTAAGCTGGTCGTAGACTTCTACGACCTGCCCTATTCCCGTGGCCCCGATGGGATGCCCCTTTGACTTTAGACCGCCAGAAGGGTTGATTGATATGTCAGAGTTGAGCTTTGTGCGCCCCTCGCGCACGGCCTGTATGCCGGCGCCCTTTTCAAAGAATCCGAGATCCTCAATGTCGACTAGCTCTGCAATTGTAAAGCAGTCGTGCACTTCTGCAAAGTCCACGTCCTTTGGGGATATTCCCGCCATCTCATACGCCTGCTTTGACGCAATCTTCGTGCTGGGTATGGTGGTCATGTGCTCGCGCCCCTGCAGCGCTGCCGGAGATCCCCCTCGTCCGGAACCGATAACCTCTACATAGTTGCCGCCGTGCGCCTTTGCAAACTCTTCAGAGCACAGCACCACGGAGCTTGCGCCGTCAGAGAACGGGCAGCAGTCGTACAGCTTTAGCGGACTTGCGACCACTGCAGAGTTCATTACGTCGTCCACTGTGATCTTTTTCTGCAGGTGCGCCTTTGGGTTGAGCATGCCGTTTTCGTGGTTTTTTACGGCCACCATTGCAAAGTCCTCCTCTGTCGCGTCAAATTCAGACAGGTACGCCCTTGCCATGGATGCAAACAGTCCCGGAAACGACGCGCCAGCCTGTCCCTCGTAGTAAAAGTCAGAGCAGTATGCAAAGTAGGTCGTAGTCCATTCTGTTCCCGTGTGCGTCACCTTTTCAACCCCGGTGGCCACCACGCAGTCATAAAATCCGCCCGCCACGTTTGCCCATGCCTCGCGAAACGCAATTGAGCCGCTGCCGCAGGCAGACTCGATGGAAAGGGACGGCTTTTCAGATATGCCCAGGTTGCTCATCAGGACCGGCCCGAGGTGCACCTGCTTGTCTGCTATGCCAAACACGTTTGCAATGTAAGAGGCATCCACCTCCTTTGGGTCTATTCCGGCCTCCTCGATGGCAGATACGGACGCCTGAGTTGCTATATCGGCGATACTATCAGATAACTTGCCGTATTTGGTGCTGCCGGCACCAAGTACACAAACCTTTTTCACAAATGTTGCTGACCCAAGTCCCTATAAAAATCGTTTTAGTAGAGGTGTCATGCCGGAGAACATGCAAAGACATGTGGTAAGAACCACAAAGTCAAGGACCGCCGTGTTCAAAAAGGAGATAGTCCAGTATCTTGACAGCAACGGGTACCTGTCGTGGTCTGCAAAAAGCAAAAAGTACATGATCCTCGGCACAAACTCCCCAAAGGACGGCCTTGTTCCGTGTCCGAGCTGCAAGATTGGCGAGCTGATGGTGATAAGATCCCCCTCCACAAGAAAGCGGTTCATGGGGTGCTCGAACTTTTACGGCGGATGCAAGGCGTCATCTCCTCTGCTGCAGAGGGCCAGGCTGCGCGCCACAAAGACCCCGTGCGCCGAGTGCGGGTGGCCGGTGGTGATATTCCGGTACTCGCGCAATCAAAAGTGGAGCAGGCAGTGCTCGAACTTTGCGTGCAAGAGCAGGGGCTAGAACCTGTATGCCGCGGGCCTTCTGTTTGCAAGAAGCGGCAGGGCGCGCCGCGTCTTTTTGACGATCCCGGGATCAACCTCTACCATGCCCATTGCGCGCCGCTTTTTCATGTCAAGGAGTATCCTGCCGTACGGATCCACTGCGAGGCTGCGCCCGCAGTAGATGTTTCCCACCTGGTCTGGCGCAATCACATAGCAGCCGTTCTCTATTGCGCGCGCGCGGTTCATGGTAATCCAGTGCTCCTCCTTTAGCGGGCCGCGCACCCATGCAGACGGGGCGACTAGCACCTCAGAGCCGGCAGCGGCAAGCGAGCGCGACACCTCGGGAAAGCGCAGGTCATAGCAGATCATCACGCCGGTCCTTCCAAGCGAGGTGTTGACAGGCCTTGCAAGGCGCCTGCCTGCCGCAAGCTTGGCGGACTCGCGAAACCCGAGCGCGTCATACAGGTGCACCTTTTGGTACTTTGAGAGTATCCTGCCGGTCCTGCCTGCTACAAAGCACGTGTCATACACGCGGTCCTTTCTTCTGCTCTTCTCATAAAACGAGCCGACCACCTCTATGCGGTGCTCCTTTGCAGCGGCGGCAATGCTGCTCACAAAGCCGCCCGTGACCGGCTCTGCAAGCGACGCAAGCTCCCGGGGCGTCTGCGACGACCTTGTGTAAAACATCATGAACTCTGGAAACGCGCACAGTGCGGCCCCCCTTGAGGCGGCGCGTTCAATGTGCGCAAGTATCCTTTGCAGGTTCTTGTCCTTGTCAGCAGACGCCTGCATCTGGACCAGGGCGGCCTTCATGGCACACATTGCACGCATGACAATAAAAACCGGTCGTCTCAGAGCTGGCTTCCTGCAAGGAACCAGTTCTCGCGCGGCCTGTCCTCAAAGACTACGATGACGTGCTCTTTTTTTGTCTTTAGGATCTCGGCTGCGGACTCTGTTATGGCCTGCGCATACCTTGTCTTTTGCTCCTGCGTCCTGCCCGGATACATGGATACTGTGATCAGCGGCATGACGTATCGTAGCATGCGGGGGGATTTATTTCAATAGTCGGGCCTGTAGCCGTATCTGGTGCCATACGTGAACTCGGAGCTGTGCATCTTTTTGTAGAGATACCCGGTAGCAAGCCCGATGACAAACCCGCCGATGTGCGCAAGGTACGCCACCCCGGAGCCTGCTATTCCGAACCCGAACCCGCCGATGAAAAGCGGCAGCAGGTTTTGAAACACCAGCCAGAAGGGCAGAAACCACCTAGCCTGTATGTGCATCATGCGCCAGAAAAAGCCCAGCATCAGAAACGTCTGGATTCGGGCGCGCGGAAATATTACAAGGTACGCCCCGAGCACGCCAGATATCGCCCCCGATGCGCCTACCGCGGGGATGGTGCCGTCGAGATCGCCAAATATGTGGACGAGCCCCGCTCCGACCCCCCACGCCAGATATATGCCAAGGTACTTGATCTTGCCGAACTTTTGCTCGATATTGTCCCCGAATATCCACAAAAACAGCAGGTTCCCCCCCAGGTGCATCAGGCCGCCGTGCATGAACGTGGAGCTGAGAAGCGTCAGTAGTGGCATGTTAGGGCACGGCACCTCAAAGTTTCCTACTATCGAGGAGGACGCGCCGCCGATGCAGTTGGGCACTGCACCCCACTCGTAAAACATTATGCCTGCCTTGTTGTTTGTAAATTCAAAGAGCTGCCCCGTGTATGCCACCTGCAGCAGGAATATCGCCGCGTTGAGTGCTATTAGCGCATACGTGACCTTTGGCCTGAATCCGGGAGGATGCGGGTTTTCATCGCGTAGTGGCAGCACTAGATGTCTAGCTTGGATGTTTGTATAATAATATTTAGGACATGACGCCGCTGCTAATTAGAAATTCGAGGATTTTGAAGAACTCAGAGTCGCTTATATCCCCGGATGCCCACGCGCCCGCCGCATATTTCAGCCATGACGGGGCGTGCGCAATGTCTGCATCCGCCCGGATATGGCCCGAGTCGACTAGCTGCCTTGTGATCTGCAGGAATGCGTCGTCATCTGCCTTGTCCTGCGACCACGCCAGCGCGCCGCTGCGTATGTGATCCGGGACAGGGCTTGCGCGGTCCACCACCATGGAGATTGCCGCAGTTGCGCGGTCGTTGCCGTCAAGCTTTAGATTCAGGTGCACTATTCCCGTCACGTCTGCAGGCATGGAAAACTCTGCGGTATTGTGCTGCGTCTTGGAGTCGGTGCTGGTTCCAGACTGCTCGTGGATTGTCCTGCCTGCCTGCGATACGCTCAGCTCGTAGCTTGCAGCGACTGGCACGTCCCGGAGGAACACGTCCGTGACATCAAATGTAATGCGCGCATCCTGTCCTGATTCTAGGCCGTCAGGGGAATGGGCGTAGATGCGGAACTGGCCGTTGTCAGTTACTGCGCTCAGGTGGATATAGTCGCGGTCAGGCCTGATTGCAAAGCTCATTCCGTCTCCCGCATCCTCTAGCAGCTTGAGCAGCTCTTGCTGGAATATGGTAAAGTGGACTGTCCTGCCGTCTGCGATAAAGTCGTCGACTGCAACCACCTTTTCAGAGAGCTTGATGCCGTTTACATGCATTGTAAAGCCCGATGCAAGCAGATCTCCGAACCCCAGCGGGATTGAGATCTCCTCGTGTACTACGAGCGTCTGGTTTATGTTCTCCTCGCTCCACTCAAAGGGCATGCTGTAGGTGATCTCCCGGGAGAGGGGATCGTATGCAAAGTCAGATATCGCGTCATAGTACGTGATGACGTCGATGTACTGGCTGCCATAGTTGGGGTCGTTGATGTGGTGTCTGGTGGTCTGGGGTATGGAGACGCCGGCGCTAAACACCTCCGGAGTCCCAAGTGGGAGGCCTTCTGCTGCAAGCACCGTTACTTTGAACTTGTACAGGCCGCCTTCTGCAAGGTCCGAGCCCCTTATGTGCACAAGCCTGCTATCAAATCCCAGCAGCGAGGCAAAAAATTCGCTGCCTTCCTCCTCTGCTATGGTGACCGGGTCCTCGCCGGACACAAAGTTGAACACGACAAAGCCGTGCTCTGCGTCAAACTGCCGGTCGAACAAAAATTCGTCGCCGCGCTCTGCCAGTATCTTGAATGTGACGTCGCGCAGGGTCACCTTTGTGTCATGGTTTAGAAGCGAGATGGATATCTGCTGGTCGGCTGCAAGTCCGGGATCGGTTGCAGACGAGGAGATCTCCAGTGAGACGCTCTTGCCGTTAATGTCCACTGGACCGACAGTCTCACTTGCGTTTCCATGGCCGTGCACGTTTGCAGGTATTGCAACAAGCAGCACCAGTACCGCTAGCAGGAGGCGCTTCAATCTATGTCCACTTTGAGGGATCCTTTTTGCGGACCGTCTTGCCGTCTATTATCATCTGGTCAGGCTCCTCAAAGACAGTGTGCCACTTGCCGTTGTTTGGGAATATTTTGTTCATCTCATCTACCTTGCTGTGGGTTGGCGGCCGGTTCATCAGGGCGCCCCATTTCATGTTGGGAACCTTTGGCATGATATCGTTAATGTCCTTCATGTGTGTGATCTCGCAGAATCAGCTTAAAAACCTATGACTTGGGATTCAAGAGTCTCTCCCGGATCAGATTTCCGAGGCGGCGCTTGGGTGCAAAAGGAGGCCAGTCACTACAGTCTCAGAAAGAGTCAGTTTGAACATGCTAGGACAGGGAGATTATTCCCTCTTTGATTAGAAACTGTATGCCGTTTACAAAGGTCGCATCATCAATGTCGCCGTTTATCCATAATTTGGCAGTGTCTTTTATCCAGCTGGGGATCTCTGCAGAGTCAGACGAGCCCTGAGCAGTGGGCGGGATTACGATTATGCCTTCTTTGATTAGAAACTGTATGCCGTTTACAAAGGTCGCATCATCAATGTCGCCGTTTATCCATAATTTGGTGGTGTCTTTTATCCAGTCTGGAACCGCAGTCTGCTCTGTTGGCTGGATCACAGGCGGTGCAGTTGGTGTGGTTGGCGGTGCAGTTGCCGGTGGCGCATCCGTGCTGCCTGACCCCACATCTATGAGCGTAGAGCCGATTCCCTTGTACTTTTCATCATAGTCGATGCCGGTGCCGTACACTGCAACATCCAGGCGCAAGTTGCCCTCGTATGGGATTTTTATATTTTGCACGTGAATGCCCTCTATTGCCTCGATCCCGGGATTATTAGAATCCTCGCCTGTAAAGGACTCGAGTGTCGTCTGGCGCTCGTGGTCAATGAGTTCAATTCCATACCTTACGTCCGGGATCAGTTCACCTGCATCATCACGGAATGTAATCAGGAATGGCACCCTGTCTCCCACCCCGTATTTCTCAGGCCAGGAGATGTCAATGTTGGCAGGCACCGGAGAGGTTTTGTCTGACACGTTTACCAGTTGGAACTCTACTGATTTTGTGGGGGCAGGCTCGCCTGCTACAAGCTCAAAGTACAGCCTGTTCTCGCGGTTCTCTGTTCCGAGCTGTTCGTTGATGCTTTGCAGTACATCCGTAGTAAGCAAAAAGTGCACTATTCCAGAGCCGTCAGCAGTGATGTCCGGAGACAGTCCGTTTGCAAGATCCGAGCCCTGGCCCACCTCGATGCCGTTTACATATCCCTTGAAGTCCTTTCCGTACGTCTGTGTGAATAATGACGAGACCCTGACCTCCTCGTGCACCAGTGGAACCAGCTCTACATAGTCAGGAGACCAGTCAAATGCCATGTCAAAGGATATTGTATTAGTGGACTGCTCAAACGCAAAGTTCTCCACGTCGTCATAGTACGTCTTTATTACTACCGGAGCCGCCTTGCCTGTAGCAGTGATCAGCGAAAAGTCCTGCTCTTGTGCCACGCTTACAAACGTCTCGTACTTTAGCGAATCCTTGACTATTGTCTTTGGGCTCGTAGCCCCCTCTATGTCGACTTTGATGTTGTAGAGTCCGCCCTTTATGAATACGGGGCCGGTAATTGACGGCCTTGCGCAGATGTCAAGATTGTCATCAGTACACGGGGCGCCTTCTACATACAGTGCCCCAGCGGCGCTGATATGCTCAGAGCCGCCGTATATGGTGCATTTCCAGAGAGGATCCTCGTTGCATACCTTGTTTGGCTTTATCTTGAGATCAAGCGTGCCATCCTTGTCAAAGAACAGGTTTCTTACAAGGTCGAGCTCTACCTTGGTGTCAATATCAAAAAACCGCACCTTCATGTTTACCGTATCGACCTCATCAACTTCAAGATTGAACGGGTTCAGCACGGTACTCACCGTTACCTGTTTGCCGTCAAGATCCAAGGGCGGGGCTTGATCGCCTCCGAGTCCGTGTCCGAATGCTCCTGGAAGTGCAAGCGCTACAGATATTCCCAGCAATGTAATCATAGCTAGTCTATACAATGATGTGATTACGTCGGATCCATATTTAAAGCTGATAGCATGCTTCTGTTCCCGCACCGTGGTACGATTTTTATTTGTGGCTAGATACAGCAGTGGCATGAAGACCATGCTCGCATTACTAATCATTCCACTGTTGATTGTTCCCGCATATGCAGAGTCACAGACATCGCCTACAAGCAAGGGCACGCTTGACGTAAGGATTACGTACGATCCGATCGAGATGGACAGGGAGGCGGTGATAAAGGTGGACTTTATCAATCCGAGTACGCAGAATATTCAGATACATATTGACTATGCAGTGCATGTCTCAAAGGATGGGCAGGACGTCTTTGGGCCGACTCCGCCAAACCACACAACCGAGGGCTCTGTGAAAATTCCGGTCTATTTTGAGCTAGGCGATGGCCAGTACACGATGGATGTCAATATGACAGGGATACTATTCAATCCCATACCAACAGAGACGGTCTCATTTAACATTGATACAGGCAAGGCAGCAGTACAGACTGCAGACCCGCCGGATTCTCAAAAGCCGGCCGATCCAAAGCCGGCAGATGACTCGGGAGGCGGGTGTTTGATAGCCACTGCCACATACGGGACCGAGCTTGCGCCACAGGTGCAGCAGCTCCGGGAGCTCCGGGACAACACCATACTAACCACAGAGTCGGGGAGCGCGTTCATGTCCGGGTTTAACGACTTTTACTATTCATTCTCTCCCGGGATTGCAGACCTGGAGCGGGAAAACCCGGTATTCCGGGAGATGGTAAGGGTGTCGCTGACCCCGCTGATATCGTCATTATCAATACTAAACCACGTGG
>RHFB01000001.1 GCA_003724285.1 Nitrosopumilus sp. H13
TATATCGACTATGACTGCCGGGACGCGTCAGGCAACAAGGCAGAGCGGGTCACCCTGCTAGTACTAGTAGAGGCGGACACCACTCCGCCGGTAATAAAGCTCAACGGCGACAGCCCGACCCGTGTGAGGCTCGGCGGCCCGTACGTGGAACTGGGCGCAACGTGCACGGACGAGTACACGCGCCCCGGAGAGGAGCTGCTCCCGGATACATCCGGCGATCGCGTGCAAGACGGCAAGTCCGGGACATACGAGGTGACATACACGTGCACTGACGCGGCGGGATCAAACGACATAGGGAGGACAGTGATCGTCTCTGCAGGAGGGGGCGGAAGCAGGGATGACTGGCAGCTAAACCCGACGTTTGGAAGGTCGTGGGAGGGCAGCGCCCAGACCGTATCTGGCGGCTTTAAATTCAACGGCAAGACGATAGACATTACTGACAACTTCCACACCGGCTTCCCGCAGGCCACGGCCAAGATAGGCCAGACAAACATTGCTACAGTAAAGATCCAGTCCGAGATGCAGCTGCAGAGGATAATCATATATCTGGGCGTGCCAGACGTGTCGCGCGCGACTGATGCAGAGACGGAGATAGCAGCAGAGGTGCGGCGCGACTATTCCATGGATACCGGATACGAGGTCATCTCCATTACCCACGAGCAAGACGAGCCGCTAATAGAGGAGAACAGCACTGTCGTCTCTGCAGGCCAGGTAAAGTGCAGAAGCAACTCCGAGGCGCTCTGCCACGAGTTCTCCATAGCCTTTAGGGTAATGGCCCCGCTATCTTCTGATATAGTGGCCATATCCGCGATGGATACTGACCGCCGCGTGACCGTATCGTACATAAACGACGGGGTCGCCTTTACGGGAGAGTCGCTATTGCCTGCCGCCACCCACTCGTTTGACGTCAAAAGGGGCAACCAGCACCCGGTCGAGACCGTACATCTCACCCAGCAGGACAGGAGATACAACGTATGGACTGACCAGTATGGGTTCGTGTGGCTGCAGAATTCGTACGGCTCGTGGGAGCAGCTCACGCACGCAGAGTTTGAGAGGCTCCGGGACGCGCCGGTAACCGTGATGACCAGACACCACAGTGACTTTGCAGATCTGATAGATAGGGAGCAGGCAAGGGCGGCACTCGTATTCAACTCTACAGAGATAGAGAGTCATGTGGGAGAGTCGTTCAGGCACGATGCCCCGGTCCGGCTAGAAAAGCTAAAGGATCCTGTGGTGCTAGAAAAGCTGAGGATTGCCGAGCTTGCGGCGCTCGAGTACCTTGAAAGGCACAAATAAGTGCCGCTTGCCACGGATACAAACTACATGGAATGGCCATACAAATGGATCATCGGCAGAGCGGTCTATATGGATTGCACGTGTCTAGATCTTCTCTAGGTCCGTGTTTTTATCTTGATGCAAGAGTCGGGACTGTAAACTTGACGGGGTCTATACATGATCTTGATTCAAATGTTTGATTATCTCAGATCTCATTTAGATTACAGTACCTGATGTGAAGGGGAAGACGGATGATGATTGTAATTGAAAAGGTGGTTGTGCGTTCCGAGCATGGAAGGCACCCAGTTTTACCTGGACTATCACAACCAATATTATTATGTAAGGTATGGTTATAAGTGTTGGAGAGGTCGCCTAGCATGGTAGGGCGGGCATCTTATAAATGTCGTTCCGAGCATGGAATCGTGGGTTCGAATCCCGCCCTCTGCGTTAAAATTTTCTCCGATCAAACTATTCTACCATGATTTCCGGATCAGTCTTGAACTTTGAGAGGTCAATGTTTGATATGTCAGGCGGTGCTGCCATCAGTCTCTTTGTATCCTCAATCCACTCGTCACCCTTTGCGGCACATTCATTACAGATACAGTCGTCAATGCACTGGTGCGTTAGGTGTTGGTTTCACTGCAATTCCGCTTGCTGTTAAATTAGGTTAGTTTGTTTGATTCAAGACAGATAACTATTCGAAAATAATTCAAAAAACCCCTGAAAACCAATCATATTTTACAGCCGAACCTATTATAGTTAAACCACTCACTAATGCACTAGTACAGCTGTTAGCCACACTATTTAACCAATACCGACATATCTTTATTGGCAATACTATTTAAATTAAAACGATATAATGACGAGAGACAGACGTACAGACATCAGGGGACGCATTGCCAGAATATTGCTAAATGACCCGCATGGGAATCTGACAAAATACCGTGTCGCAAAACTGGCAAACAGCAGCTATCCGTGGACACACAGCCTCCTAAAAGAGCTAGAAGACGAGGACATTACTGTTAAAACCAAGGTCAAAAATTTCAGAGAGTTCTTGGCATGGTGGAGGCGCCACCAGAGCCGGCACACATACAGGGCATACATGGTCCGGGATCCCCAAAAGCTGCTAGCAGAGGCGGGACTGCCGTACGCGCTTACCACGTACCATGCAGAAAACAAGGTCCAAAGCTACCTGTTTCCATCTCGCATCGACTTTTACATCCGGCACTCTGACAGGACAAAATGGCACGAGATGATAATCAAAGACGGCCTGGTGGGAAAAGGCAATGTCCGGGTTCTCCTTGGAGACGAACACGTATTCTACAAGTCGCACCGGACTGACGGGGTCGAATTGGTGTCTACTCCACAGCTGATCCATGATCTGTACGAGGAGGGCGGCGTCTGTACTGACGCGGCAGACATGCTGCTTGAAAAGATGGAAAGGCATGCTGTATGATAGTTTTGAGACAGAGATCTCGAGGGAAGACCTCGTAACCGTATTCTCCAACGTCAGCAAACCGCCATTCCTGCTTGGCGGATGGGCCGTTTATCTGACGGTAAACAAGGACTATAAAGACACAAACGGAAGAAACTATCACGGCTCAAAAGACGTCGATCTTGGGTTTCACTTTTCAGGAAAAGAGTCCCGTGACGAACTGGTAAATTCCGCGTTAAACCAGTCAACAGCTGCCCTGGAAAAAATAGGCTTTGGATCGTCCGGATATAGAATGATTCAGCAGCGTCACAGGGAGACGAGAAAAATCCTCACCTTAAAAGAGGCAAAAAACACGAATTCATACGACATGTTCGATCTGTGTGTGGATTTCATTGTTGACAGGATTCCTCCCAACATCCACGATGTCCTGAACATTGCCCCCGTCGATGAAGTTCTTTTAGAGCCGGTATTTACAAGGGACGAGTACGTAAAAATCGAGGAATTCGGGATAGAGATACTTCCAAAGCCAGATCTCTTGCTTGCAACCAAGCTAGTGTCCCTTCCCGGAAGAAACGCAGAGCATAAAAAATGCAAGGACATGGCAGACATTTATGCCGTTTTGAGGTACTCGGGGACGCGGCTAGATGATCCAAGGTCAGGCGCCCTCAGAGTCGTCCCACGCGAAATTATCCGCAATCTGGAATCCATAATCACTGATGCCGATTATGTAGCAGCCGCCATTGATGCAGACGCGGCAGAGATGAGAAACGTCATTACTGCCATCATGCAAAAGTGACCGGCAGGAGCCCCGGCCCCAACTAGGAGTCTATATCTTTATCCTGTAATAGTCCCACCGCTCGGGGTCAAACTTTGTGACAAACTCTGCCTGTTCCTTGTTTATTCTTTTTTGGATCACGTCGCGCAGCGCAAAGCTGGTCAGGTACGTGTACTTCATCGAGTACGCCTGCATCACGAACATGTGCCTCATCTCGCTGCCGCCGCGTATCCCCCAGTAGCCCATCTTTAGCGCCAGCGGCTCGAGAAATATCGTGTTGCCAAGCCCATAGTTCTCATCGCGAATCTCCTACAAACCCGACAATGTCCCCGTCGCCGGAGTTGAGCCGGAGCGTAGTCACTATTGTCTGCGGATCCGCGACGGACTCTTCAAAGTTTTTCCCGCCAAACTGCAGCGGGCGGGGCAGCTCTAGGAATATGTCGTGCACTGCAGATATGAACGCGGGGTCAGACCTGGTGGCAGTCCCCTCTATTGTGGGGACCAGCTTTAGGTTTTCATACGCATAGTCTGCCTGGACTGTGATCTCTTGCTGCCTTATCTTCATGAATGACAGCACCGTGTCAAAAAAGTTCTTTCTCATCTCCTTTGGAAACACGCGCAGCACAGCCTTTGTCATTGCCGGCTCTTTGTTCAAGAGATCCTCAAAGTATGCCACAGAGTTGCGCACAATTAGCGACGGGGTCCACGCCAGCGCGTGGGCGTTCATCTTTGCCAGCTCCATGGCCTTTGAGAACCCGCCAAGCGAGTAGCCGCTCAGGCGGTCTGCAACTGAGAGGTACTCGCCCATCTGCATCACGTGCTCTTGGTATGCCGCATCCGCGCCGGCCCTCTCAAAGCACAGCTTTATTTGCCGCTCGGCATCCCTCCCCAGTTCCCCGCTCCAGGGGTACGTGGTGCGCAGTATCAGCGCCTTTATCACCTCGATGTCCGTGCCAGTCGCCCCGATCATCCGGCGTATCTGCGAGTCCGTACTGATGAACTTTATGACGCTCTCCTCGTGCGGCTTGTCGACGCTCTTTTGCGGGTCAAAGTCGTGGAACAGCGCCGCGATATACAGGTGCTTTATGTCGCTGCTGTCAAGCTTTACCTTTTTCTGGTGGGCGGCAAGCAGCGAGACGTACGTCACCTCTAGCTCGTGGGTGATGTTGTGGTACCCGTAATAGTCGGCCCCCAGCCCGCGGCTCTCAAAGAGGTCTATCGTAAAGTCGAGCATCTCCACGTAGCAGTCGTCCTCTAGCCCGTTTTGCACCATCAAGTCGAGTATCTCGCTCCGGAGCGAGTGGGTGCTTGCAAACTGCTGCAACGATCCAGATCACAGACAGCCCGTTTTTAAAGATTCACACAAAGACTCAATAAAACAGCGACTGCGCCCACATCATGGATGTGCCAGAGCCGCTGATGGCACCAGATGCAGAGTTTGAGATATCCCTCGAGGGAGGCCGCCCGCTCAGGGATGTGAGCATATCCCGGATTCGCACGCCGGTGACAGAGTCTACTGTGCGCGGGGGCGCGTATACTGCCGATGCCCTCGAGTACAAGATGCGCGCCACGATACATGACGCCGGTGTAGTGCCGCTCCTCACCGGGAGGATGCTCGGGCCGAGCACAGAGTTTGCGCAGATAGAGGTGACGGCGCGCACGAAAAATGGCGACTATACCATATACGGAATCCTCACTGACAGCGTGCAAAGGCCCGGCTCTGTCGAGCTTGGAATCACCATTACGCGCATACTGTCATAACCCCATCATGCTGTCGTATCTTTTCTTGCTGCGCTCATCTGAGAGCGTCTCGTACGCCCTGTTCAGCTCGGCCATCCCCTCAGAGTCCTCGCCGGTCCTGTCAGGGTGGGTCTTTTTTGCCAGCTCGCGAAACCGCGCCTTTATCTCTTCTTGCGTGGCGTCTTTTTCCAGCCCGAGAATCTCATAGCAGTCAGGCGCGTCATCACGGTCAAATCCCACGTCCTGGTTGCGCCGCCCCATCTCCTCATAGTCATCCCCCCAGTCAGAGTGGTACTTTTCATACGTCCTGTCTTTTTTTGAGCCTAGATCCTCAGAGTCATACGACGACTTTTTTCTGAATATGATGTCGCGCGCAAGAAACACGGCTATTCCGGCCACAGCGGCTGCAAACCCCCCGAGAATGACCGTCTTTTCCAAGTCCGTCACGTCTGGTACCATGCCGTCGGTCTGAGCAAATGCGAGAATCAGCTGCATCCAGTCAGTCATGTCATCCTAAAGTCCTCTTTGATGGTGTTGAGCGCCAGGTGCGTGACCGTGCTCTTTACGTTGGGGATTGCCCCGAGCGTCTTTACAAACGCGCTCAGGTCGCCGCGCGTCTTGAACTTTGCCACGATTATCGTGTCCGTGGCGCCAGTCACGTCATACACGCAGCAGACGTTCTCGAATTTTGCAATCCTGTCTTCTATCTGCAGCATCTTGTCGTTTTTGGCCACTATCTCAATGACTGCGGTAAGATCATATCCGAGCTTTTCATGGCTTATCATCGCGGCGTACCCGCCGATCACCCCCTCTTTTTCAAGCTTTTTTATCCGGACTGATATGGCGGCAGTGGACATGCCTAGGCGCAAGGCAAGCTGTCTTGCAGACTGCCTCCCGTCCATCATGAGATGCCGGAGTATCCTCATATCCGTCTTGTCCACATCCCGTCATGGTGAAAAATTTATTTATGTTTTTGCCATGTATGGCACAATCCTCAAATAGAATGAGTCCCGTATGCCGTACGTTGGACTCGACAGAGACCATATCTCGTGCAAGAGAGATGGTACTAGAAGGAAAATACGAGGAGGCGCTGCTCCTCTGCGAGCAGGCGCTATCTGCAGACCCGGAGAATCCCGACTTGTGGAACGGCAGGGGCTCGGCCCTGCGTAGCATGGGCAGGTACGAGGAGGCAGCCGCCTGCTTTAACCGCGCGCTAGAGATCGACCCGCGCGACAGGGCAGCATCATGAATATGGACCGCATGATTGTATACACTTGTCGGCATGGTGGAACATGTCCAATCATGATGGTCCTGTTTTTGTGAGATGATGCCTGACGTCTAGTAACAATAACGCCAGTTTGGCAGACAGTACAGTCCGTATACCATGTGGGCTCCTCCCGGTGCCACGGATGCCGCCACTGCAATGACCACCATGACTCGTATTTTCATGCATGATAATGGACAGTCTAAGTGTTTTGCAGGCTTGATCCTGCAAATTTGACTGGATGAAAATCACCATTAATTCAAAAAGGGTTGATCATACATTACAGGATTTGTATTGTGTGGTTTCTTTGAGCATAGACGCGCTCTGGATTGGGGTTTTTCGCTTGTTTCTGCCATAAAGTTTGCATTATGTGCCGCATGCAGTTTAATTACCGGCGCGACTACATGCATGACGGTGGACTCTAAAGATATGCTAGAAAAGGCATACGAATGCGCAGAGAACTCTGAGTATTCAGAGGCCATGTCGCTGTATGACGAGGCATTAAAGAGAGATCCAGACAACGTTAGGATAATAATAGATAGGGGCGCTACCCTGCAGAACATGGGAGAGAATAGACGCGCCATACGCGCATACGAGCGCGCACTAGAGATATCCCCTGATCATCCAGACGCGCTGCTCAACAAGGGATCTGCGCTCCACTGCGAGTCCAGGTACGACGAGGCGATATCATGCTATGACGTGGTGCTTGAATCAGACAAAATGTGCGCAGTAGCATATGCCTACAAGGGGCTCTCGCTTGGAGAAAAGGGGGACATGGCGGGGGCGCTGGCCCACTTTAAGAGGGCGCTTGCAATAGATGGCAGATACGAGCTTGCAGCCGTCTCGATGGATGCGGCGCAAAAAATGCTGGACTCTAAAACACGGTGACGTCGCCGGGGGCAGGCTCTTTGTTTTTCTCCTGTAGCTCAAGCTTGTGTTCTTTTTCCTGGTGCTCCCTGAGATCCTCCACATTCTTGAATCCCTCGTGGCACATGTAGCATTTTGGCCTGTGCTCGTCTACTAGCGGAAGTACCATGGTGTGGCAATGATCCTTCGGATAATTAATCATTGTGTCTATTTCTGATCTGTGTTTTTGCCGATATGGCATATCTGAGGTCAGGAATCCTCTTTATGTGCCATAAATTCCATCTGTTTTAACTGTGTGTCCATTATAAATTCAATCATATTTTCATCTAGATCACTCACATTGTGTTTCAGGTATTTTTTCAGAATAAAGCCTGCAACTTTTGGAAGATGAATCCTTGAAAAAAAGACGATCAGTTTTGTTGGCCACACATAATAAGCATAGAACATTCCAAGTGCTCGTAGTTTTTTCTTCTCTGTAACAGAGTTATTTTTCAGCCAGATTCCAATCTCTTTTACTAGTTTTTCCGTGTTTTCTGGATCATTTTCCTCTGTGGCGGCAATTTTGTGAAGAAAGGCAGTTGTACTCAACGGCAGGAAAAGTAGATGGCCATTTTGGTTGAGATACTGTTGCAATGATAAAAGCGCCGTCCTCTTGTTGCCATCCACAAACGGATGAAGTCTGGCTAGACCCTCCAAAAGAAGAGCACCGTTTTTGTAGACATCGTCGTATTCCAAGAATTGGATCTTTTCGAGCAGTGATTCAACTGTGCCCTTGTTGTTAAAACCTCCATCAATCTTGTATTTTTTAACGACAAAGTCGTGGATCCGAAAAATCTTATCTGGAGTGAGGTCTTTAAAGGTCATCTAGGGCATCAAATATGAACGAGTACTTTTTCATGTTCTCTTTTGCAAAGCGTTCTATCTCTTCGTCTGATGTCTTGTCAACCATGCCCGTCTGAAACGTAACTTTAATTTTAAGGCATTGATTTTGCACATGATCGCTAGGCTTGGAAGTATGATGTCTTTGAACAGTGATGATTTTGGCATTGAGGATGCTATTTTGGATTGGTATGAATCAATTTTTTGGAGCGCCGGGTAGTCCACATCTATGTTATGATGCCTGGACCGGTCGGGAACGGAGGCATCTCTACCTTGTCGCCGGGCTTTGTGCATCTTTTGTAGTATTCCTCAGAGAATTCGAGCACCATCTTTTTGGCCTCCTCTGGAATCTCGTCAAACGGAAACCCGTACCTGCACAGGGAATGCAACGTGGCAGGGACAAAGTACTCGTTGTTGCAGTCCGAGACAAACGTGTTCTTAATGCGTTTGGATGTGGCAGGTGTCGTCCGGTCAGATTTTGAGAATGTATTCTTGTCCATGTCTTTTCCCTGCCGTAATTGCATCTTCCATGCTTATAAGATACATGATTGCTAACGATGTCCAGAAAAACCACGCCTTTGGAATCATTCTAGCAGATCAGTGGCTGGTTTGAGAAAAAACATCGGTGCTGGGCGCATATACCGCGGCATACAGTAGATCCTGTCCCGGATGGCCAAAAAAGGAGATGCTGTATGAAAATTTAAAAAAAATCATACCATGGTACAAAACACTTCCCGTCGGACCAAAACATATACGACATGCTGGTGATCTGTGCAAAAAACATTGTCGTATCGTATCTCAAATTGGATCATAGGTTCGGCACCACTGTGCTCAATGCTGCAGATGATTTGTTCACGTTTGTCATTAATTCCAAGGTGTCGTCTACAAACAACGGGTTCGAGGTGGTGCTGAGCCAAGCGATCATGCAACGCAAGATGCACCAGAAGATATCGACTGCCGGAGGGAAGATGTTGAACATGACGGAACAACCGGTAGAGGTGCTGAGCGATCCGACCATTCGCATCATCAATATGGCAAAATATATTAACAATTATTGCCAAAATTATGCATGGAAAAAAAGAAGCCAAGTTGGGAAGAACGCCATTTCAAGATTGTAGAGGAATCTGAAGAAATGTTCAAATCCGGCAAACAGGGAAAAAAAATTCCCCTTTAATTTTTTGATGCCTTATGAAGCCTATCTGGAGATGTGTTGGGAGAGAAAATTCACAATATTCTCAAAACATTGATTATCTTTCATAGCCTTCTGTAGATTTGATCGAATGGTTCAAACGCGAGATCATTTTTTATGATGATCTTAAAAAACATGAATCATATGTTCCTTGTACTCGCCTTGATAAAAACAATGGACATATGTTATTTGTTTTGCGCGGCAGAGCTGAAATAATTGTCAAACCCGACATGAAAACGCATGAATTGTATTTCACAAGTTGTGCGGATAATTGACTGCATGCTGTCAGCATCTGAAAAAACTGCATGACAAATCTGTATCATCTAAATTAAGAATGAAGTTCTGACAGTGATAGATTTGACATATGGCTGTCTGATACAATCCAGTCGTAGTGGGAATAACTCTGGCAGTTCGCATGGTTGTGATGTCATTCATGTGCCATGGCGTGTGGAAATCCAATTTGAAATACCAAAGATCAGCCAAGACGAATACCTGCCAAATCCAATAATTCAAGCCGCTCAAACCAGAGCCGGGCACTCCTAGAATGCAAGGGTTATATCACATTTGGAAAGACCCACGTCATGCTAGAACAGCTGGCTGGGGAGTCACGAGCCCTAGAGCGCGCCCTTGCAGGGGAGGATCTCTCGTACTCTGACGGCCTGGAACTGATGAACTATGACAACATCCACATGCTTGGAGCGGTGGCAGACGCGGCCAGAAGCAGGCAGGTTGGAGACACGGTCACGTTTGCCGCGTCCTACTACATGAACTATACCAACGTGTGCGCGGCAAGCTGCCAGATGTGCGCGTTTTACCGCAAGGACGGCGCAGACGACGCGTACACGCTCACGCCCGAGGAGATAGAAAAGAGGGTATCCATTGCAGAGCAGATGGGGGCCACAGAGGTGCACATTGTGGGAGGATTCCATCCAAAGCTTCCCCTGGAATACTATGAGGACATGATGCGCACGATAAAAAAGAGCCACCCCAAGCTCAACATAAAGGCGCTCACTGCGGCGGAAATATTCTACCTCTCAAAGCTGACAAAGAACTCTACAAAGGAGATACTTGCGCGCCTAAAGGACGCAGGACTTGACTCGATGCCCGGCGGCGGGGCGGAGCTGTTCCATCCGGAGATCCGCGGCAAGATAGTCCGGGGCAAGTGCACCGGGCAGGAGTGGCTTGACGTGATCAAAGAGGCGCACACCATGGGTATACGGAGCAACGCAACCATGCTGTACGGCCACATTGAAAAGCCAGAGCACATAGTCGACCACCTGATAAAGATACGCGACTTGCAAAGGGAGACGGGCGGGTTTATCACCCTGATACCGTTAAAGTTCAGCCTTGATAACACAGAGCTTGAGCGCGACGCCCTTGTAGAGCGCGAGTGCTCTGCAGTGTATGATCTAAAGGTAATTGCACTCTCGCGCCTCATGCTTGCAGGCGTGCTGGATAACATCTCTGTCTACTGGGTAGCATACGGCAAAAAGCTCGCACAAGTCGCCCTATCCGGGGGCGGAAGCGACCTCGTAGGCACTGCTTTCTCTGAGGAGATATACCGCGCCGCAGGCAAGCCAACGTCCTCGTCAGTAGATGATCTTGCCGCCATGGTACGGGAGATTGGCCGCAAGCCGGCACAGCGCAGCACGCACTTTGAGATACTGCGCCGGTTCTAGACCTTTGCCTGCTTTTTCTCCTCTCTTTTTGCCCCGCCGCGCCTTCTGGCTCCAAAGCTTATCAGCGCCAGCAAAAACCCGACTGCAATCAGGATTCCGGACAGGTTGACATAGTCCTTGTTCTCCTGCTGCGCAATGCGCAGATCGGCTATCTCGTCGACAGTCATTCCCTCGTGCCCGACTGGGAGCATGCCCCCAATCATGGTGACTAGGATCATGCCAGTTCCAAGCAGGGCTATTCCGCCTGCAAGCATCCTCTTATCCACCAGCATCAGACACACTGCGTGCCTCATCCTATATTATGTATGCCTAGAATCCCTCGGGCGGCTTTTGCACGAACACGTTGCAGACTAGGACGTCGGTCTTGGAGTCCCTGTACTGGACATTGCACGAGACAAACTTGCCCTTTAGCGCCACCTCTAGCTGCTCCTTGGTGGCGTTTTCATACTGGGGCTCGTCTGGGTTGTCCACCTTTGCAATGGCGATTCGCTCCGTCTTGCCATACTCGCCCTTGTTGTCCTTTCGCACGTGGCTGACTGCCATCTCAAACGTGTCCCCTGCAAGGACGGCTGCCACGGGCCCGCCTATCCCGTCACCCATGACCGTATCATTTGCGCCACGGTATAATTACTTGGCGGCAATGCTGATTTCAAAGTCAGGAACAAGCCCCTCTTTTTTTGCCATCTCAAAGAGCTTTCTGATGGATTTCTCCCCCGAATCCCCCATGTTTACTGTGACCTGGTTTACATACATCTTTACGAACTTTTCTATGAGGTCTTGCGGCTTGCCGCGCGAGTACTTCATCGCGTATGTAATGGCG
>RHFB01000031.1 GCA_003724285.1 Nitrosopumilus sp. H13
CGCCGAACACGCCAGACATCACTCCCTGCAGCACGGACTTTATCTCCGTGTATGCAGCTTTATCATGGGACGTAATTCCGCACAAATGCACAGACTCTGATACGGTACCGTTCCTCTCAAATACGGTTCCCGTCTCAAAGAGCCTCTGCGGGTACGGCTCGTGTATGTTCCTAGACAGACAGTCGACCAGACCCGGCAGTATCGAGTCGCGCAATACGGTATGCTCCAGACTCTTAGAGTCCAGCACGGACGTAATCCCGGCCGGATCGCGGTTCATGTTACTATACAATATTCTCTCACTTGAGAGGCTCGAGTTTAGCGCCTCCATGTATCCCAGCCCCGCCATCACCAGGGATATGGTCTCTAGCAGCGCAGAGCCGGCATCCTTTGAGCCGATGGTCCGCGACGGGGACAATACCGGCTCTAAATTATCAATGCCGTACCCCAAAGCCACCTCCTCTACTATGTCCATCGGCCCGAACATGTCAAACCTGTACGGCGGTATCACGCATTTTACCGACTGCCCCGATATGGTAGCGTCAAGCCGCGACTTTTTCAGGCACGACGCTATTTTCTGTACTGACAGGTCCAGCCCGAGCGTCTGATTTACCACATCTGCAGTAATGCTCATCTTTCTTGGAGACATGTCCGGCGCAGAGTTTCTCACGCCAGATACGCCGACTGATTCCAAAGAGAACCCCGCCCCCTGCAGTATCACACAAATGACTGCCAGTACGTCCTCTACTCCCCTCTTTGAGAGGCCGGTAACTTCGACAAACAGGTTTTTGGTACGATTGCTGACTGTTGTGGATGCGGCGTTTATCACCGGGGGCAGCGATACCGTGCGGTTTGCCGCATCAAGCAGTATCGGCACGCGCGGCCTATTGCCCAGTATATACCCATAGTCGCGCCCCACCACAGTATCTGAGAGTATCTTAGATATTGACATCTCCTCTGTATGACCAAGAGGGACAAACCTGTGGCTGCGGTTGGCGCTCCCGTATGTAATGGGGAATGTGATATGATCCATGTCATGTATTCCTACTGACGACTTTACCCTGTTTCTGCCAAGCCCCGCGTGCAGGTCCTCTTGTAATGTCATGAGCTGCTTTATCATCTTGTCATTTACCCTGCCGCCTGTTGCTGCAATCCCCGTCACAAACGGCCTCATCTGCGATATGGCAGGCTTTGCCATTATGCGGCGGCCGGACTTTTTTATCCTCATCTTTACCATTCCGGTCCTTACCCCGAGCATCCCCTGCAGGCCGAGCGCCACCCCATAGTCAGTCGAATAGTCGGGTCTGTTCGGGCTGTACTCGATGCGCACGGCATCGCCGTCCTCTGACTCGATGTCAAGCCCCAGATATGGCAGCATGCGTGCAATCTTCCCCTTTGGCCTGCCCGTCATCTTTTGCAGCCGCAAATAGGACAGCTCGACTACCGGCATCTCGGACCCCTCAGCCACCCGAGGCTGTTGTTATAGAATTCGCGCACGTCATCAACTGAATACTTTAGCATTGCAATCCTCTCAATCCCCCCTCCCCACGCAAGGACGGGCCTGTGTATCCCCAGCGGGCGGGTCACCTCTGGCCTGAATATGCCCATCCCGAACAGCTCGACCCATTTTTTGAGCCTCTCATTATACACCATTGTCTGGAGGGACGGTTCCGTGTATGGGAAGAATGTCGGCCAGAACCGCACCTTTGGAAGCCCCATGCGGCGGTAGAACTCGCGCTGTATTCCCATCAGGTCGCGCAGCGTGGCGTCCTTTCCTGCCACCACCCCCTCTATCTGGTGGAACTCTGCAAGGTGCTTGTAGCTTGCCTTTTCGTTCCTAAAGACGCGCCCAAGCGAGAACACGCGCTCCTCGCCGGAGTTGTTCTCTGCAAGGTGACGTATCGTGACGCACGTGGTGTGCGTGCGGAGCACCATCCTCTGGGATTCTTTAGCATCCCATTCATACCTCCAGTTGCGGCGGTGCGAGAGCGCCACCCTCCTTATCTGGGCAGGAGTCGCGTGCTTTGGAGCGGGCACCCCGTCAAGGTAGAACGTGTCTTGCAGCTCGCGCGCCGGGTGGTCCTGCGGCGTGAATAGCGCGTCAAAGTTCCAAAAGCTCGGCTGCGAGAGGCTCCCGTGAATCTCCGAGAACCCGAGCGCCACAAACGTCTCGCGCACCTCGTTGATTACATCCTTGAGGGGGTGGGTCCTTGCCACGTATACGGATGGCGCCTCTGCCTCTACGTCTATCGCGCCCGACGTGCCGGACAGCTCTGCAGACATGCCGGACTTGGAGAGCGTTATTGTATATGCAGAGTCATGACTCTCTGTGAGATAGCCCGGCCTGCCAAGCAGCGCAGACACGTCAGATACAGAGTCGCGCCTGACCCTTTTATCACCTATTTCTTGTATCAGCAGCTCGCCGGGCAGGTGCTCTGGCGCTTTACTAAATGTCATCTTTCCCTCTAGGGATGTGATCCAGCCGTTCTTGCGGGCGCGGCCCATCGCGGGGCCAAACGCGGATCCGAGCTCGTCTTGAATCTCCTGGAGCGACCTAGAACCTGCGCGCAGCACATCTAAGAGGCGCCTCTCTGGCATGCCTAGCCTTAGCGCCTCGAGCCCGTTTTTCCCGAGGCATACCATGGCGGTGCTCTTCTCTTCCACGTGTATCAGGTCTTTGAGCTTTAGCCACTCTATTCCGCGCCGCGCCTGATCCGGGGACAGGCCGGCGGACTCTGCAAGGGAGTCTGGGGTCTGGGCGGGATTCTTCCTCAGGGAGGTGATAATCCTCTTTTCTATGTCATGTAAGACCCGGGACATGATACAATTTTACAAAAAACACTTTTTTAAACCTTGATTCATACACAGGTAATGCCTGACTTTACCGTGACCCCGTGGCACGTGGAGGGGGATATCGACTATGACAAGCTCACCAGGCAGTTTGGAACCCAAAAGATTACAGAGCAGCTGCGCCAAGATATAGGGCAGGCGGCAGGGGAGGACCACTTTATGCTGAGAAGGGGGGTGTTTTTTTCCCACAGGGAGATGGACCGCATACTAGAGCAGCACAAAAACGGCGAAAAGTTCTTTCTGTATACGGGCAGGGGCCCGTCAGGGGATACGCACATTGGCCACCTGGTGCCGTGGGTCTTTGCAAAGTGGCTCCAGGACAGGTTTGGCGCAAACATGTACTTTCAGCTTACAGACGATGAAAAGTTCTACTCCAAGCACGACATGTCACTAGAGGATACGTACGAATACGCCATGCAAAACGCGCTGGACTTTATAGCGCTCGGATTCGACCCGGAAAAGACAAAGATAATAATCAACACCAGGAACATACGCACCCTGTACCCGATTGCCGCGCAGATGGCAAAGAGGATAAACTTTTCAAACACAAAGGCGACGTTCGGGTTTACAAACGAGACCAACATAGGCATGATATTCTACACGGCGCTCCAGTCTGCCCCGTGCTTTATCGAGGACGGCCCCGTGCTGATTCCGCTCGGCGTGGACCAGGATCCCCACTTTAGGCTCACGCGCGACGTCGCCCCAAAGATAAAGAGGCCAAAGCCGGCGCTCATCCACAACATGATGATGCCGGGGCTGGGCGGCCCGGGGGGAAAAATGTCTGCTGCAGAGAACAATGCGATATACACGACTGACACGCCGGATATGGTCAGGAAAAAGATCACAAAGTACGCCTTTTCAGGCGGGCAGTCAGACGTTGCAGAGCACAGAAAGCTCGGGGGCAACCCAGACATTGACGTGTCGTACCAGTATCTGCGGATGTTCTTTGAGCCAGACGATGCAAAGCTGGAGTCAATACACGCGGATTACAAGTCAGGTAGAATGCTCACAGGCGAGCTAAAGCAGATACTGGTGGAAAAGATAAACAAGTTTCTCTGCGCGCACCAGAAAAAGAGGGAGGAGGCAAGGAATAGAATGGGAGAGTTTCTCTACGAGGAATGATGATTGCAAGGGTGAGGTGCGCAGACGCATACGAGGCCCAAAAGCTTGCCGGGCTCGTATTTGTCCGGGACTCGGGCGAGACTAACATTACCTCTGTTCTAAACGTGATAGAAAGCGAGATGGTCGTATCCCTCCGGGACAAGTCTGCCCACAGTATAATGCTGTATGACGCACACAATGTAGAGGCATTTGCCGACTTTTGCCAGTCGATATTTGACGGCGAGCACGTGCTAAAGTCCACAAAGGTGTTAGAGGACGTGGTAGAGATGACAAAGGCCTAGATGCCAAGCAGCACATAGGCAGTGACTATTCCCACCATGGCGATCATCGAGGCTGCGAGCGCCTTGTAGTCGCTGTCCATGGAATGCCTGCATGCGGATATAATTTAAAGTGTCATCTTGGAAAGCGCTTTTTCTTGGGCTGTTTTGGCCTGCTTGTAGGCCGGGCCGTGGCGTCGCAGTTGAGGCACAGCACGCGGAGATCCTCCCTTGCAAGCCCGGGATCAGAGACGTACTTGTCCCACGATACAGAGCCGCCGCGCCCTATGTATGGCTGGTCGCGCATGTTGCGTATCCTGAGCGCCCTCTCGTCCCCAAAGCCGCAGTTAGAGCACACCTTGTCCCCCAGAATGGCATAGATCTTTTCCTGCATGGCTTGATAGAACTTTGAGTCCTGCTGATCCCTAGATCTCTGGTATGGCTTGTTATCATCTCTGGATCTCTGGTATGGTTTATCGTCATCCCGGGATCGCCGCTGGTATGGCTTGTCGTCATCCCGGGATCGTCTCTCCCGGAACGGTCTGTCCCGTGATGCTTGATCCCGGGATCGTCTTTGGTATGGTTTATCATCATCCCGGGATCGTCTCTCCCGGAACGGTCTGTCCCGTGATGCTTGATCTCTGGATCTTTGGTATGGTTTATCATCATCTCTGGATCGTCGCTGGTATGGCTTGTCGTCATCCCGGGATCTTTGGTATGGCTTGTCCCGTGACATATTCCCGGACTTTTCATCCCGGGATCTAGAACCTGGCCGTGGCGGCCTGCTGGATCTGGCCTTTGCCCACGGAGGCTTTTCATCCTTGGGCCTGGTATTGCGGTACGATCTTGCCTTCACAAACTCTGCACAGATGATGCATATAGATACCTTACACCAGCGACTTGTCCATCTCTGTGGCCAGTATCTCCTGCACCTTTAGAAAGTAGAGCCGGGTCGAGTACGGCATCTGATCAATGTTGTCATCTACTGCCATCATAAAGTACCTGACTGCCCTCTTTGATATGTCCAGGTTGAACTTCATCGGCAGCAGCTCGTCTTGTTTCACACTTATCTTGTCCTCAAGCCACGGGGGCGCCATGTCTATCGTCTCTGATATCAGTATGCCATACCAGTGGGAGAGGCTCTCTGGCTGCAGGCCGTCCCTGAGCCCGGAGACGTCCTCGTCTATGGTCCTCATCATCTCGCCTATTATCGCCACGGCTAGTCTGCCCTGCAATACCTTTAGCAGGAATGCTCAAAATCATCGCATTATCTGGTCAATCTTCCCTCAGAATCCACCTCTGATGCGCGAATCCGGCTAGTCGAGAGCCGCGAGCCGTCCTCAGCTGTAACCATCGGGACTATCACTATATTCACGGGCGCCACGCCCCGCTCTGCGCGGAGCCTGTTTAGCACGCCGCCCTTGTGCGCAGTCTCCTCGCTGACTACTAGCGTTTTCACCCGCTCCTCTAGTACGGCAGGCCCAAAGTCGTCATCAAGCCTGGCTATCTCAAAGGTACTATCTGGAAATTCCGAGTGCATCACGCCTTGAAGGCCGGCTAGGCGCTCGCCATACCCGTGCCCTGGCCTCTTGCCGCGCCTGCGTGCAAACTCGTCGCTTGCAAGCCCTATAACTACAGCATCTGACACCTCTAGGGCGCGCCCGATCAGCGCAAGGTGCCCCCTGTGTATTATATCAAACGTGCCTCCCACTGCAGATACGCCCATCAGCTTACCAGTACCAGCCGGAACGGGCCGCGCTCGGCTATCGGCACGTCGTTGCTGCTCCACACAAACGTCTCGATAAAGTACAGCCCCTTCTTCTCCGGCGTCCAGTGTACGGATGGGACCGTCCCGTCGCCAAGCGTCCCTTCTGCGAATCCCAGAAACGCGACGTACGGTATCTTTCCGGACTCTTTTATCTGGACATAATAGACGTACTGTGTATCCTCTCCCGGCTCGGAGTCGATCACGCCGTCAATCCTGACGTTGCTGCCCACCGGGATCTCGCCGGGCCGGTCTGCCGAATACACCAGGGGGACGTCAGATATTTTAGCAACGGTGCGCTGTATCTGCGAGGGCGGGATCTCCACCTCTACTCGGCTCTCAGTGTATGACGAGTCAGACTCTGCAATCATTACAAGCGAGACTGCCCTCGAGCTTACTACATCCCGGAACTCGAATGACTCTTTGGAGTTTGGAAGCATGTTCCCTATCTCAAACGACTTTACCTTTAGCACGCGGGGGGGATCAAACCCGTCATATATAACCACGTGAGCCATCACGCCGCGTTCAGGCCCGGAGTTTCTCACCACCCCGCCGACTGTGAGCTCCTCCACGTGCGCCACGTCCGTGCTGTGTACCATCAGTTCCCCGACCTTGCCGCCGGATCCTTCAAATCCTGCAAGCGATACTGACACGTCGGTAATGCTGTGGTTCGGGGTGGCAGAGCGCACCATAAACGGCGACTTTGAGTTTGGCGGTATGACCTCCAGCGTGGTGTTTCCCGCCACAATCTCAAGCGGCACCGCCCCCGTGCGGTCAAAGAACTTTGCCTGCAGCCGGACATCTCCCACAAACGCGTGCGAGTCCCCGTTTTTAACCTCGCCTACTACCACGGTATACCCGTCCTCCCGGTATACCGACTGCGAGTCGCTTATTATCTCCACGTTGAGCGACTGCGGCGTGTTATAGTACTCTTGGGCGTGGGCGTACGAGACCATGCCCAGAAGTATGACTAGCACCACGAGTTCCCTCATGGTAGTGATGTGAAATGCGCGGCTTATTGGTAATATCATATCATATAGTAAACAAGAAAGATAACATCGTTTAACCAACGATTGAACAAATCAATAAAAGGGAATGTCCTACTTTCTCTTTGCCGTGATTGCCAGCCAGTATATCAGACCGGGTGTAAGGCCTACAATGAGCGGAATCCATACGGGCCATCCGTCTACTACGCTTGCCATGGTGTAGGGCAGACTGCATCCTATTTAAATCAATCAAAAGATCCGGGATTCGGTCAGGAACAGGCCATCAGATGTGTGTGATTCGGTTCCCGGGGCTGCGATCATGTATTGGATATGGCATCAGGTCTGTATATGAGAGGTGGACCGGACGGAATTTGAATCCGTGACCCCCCGCGTGCAAGGCGGGTATACTACCAGGCTATACTACCGGCCCACACGGGACATGCAGGTTCCAGAGATTTTAACCTAAGGGTTTTATTGGCAGAATCGCGCCTTTACACCATAATGGTACTGATGGAGTCGCAGGCAAGGCTGAAGACAGGCGATGAGGCCCCCGACTTTGAGCTGATGGGGACAGACGGCAAGATGCACAGGCTGTCCTCCTATGACTTGGAGGGGTATCTGGTGATATTCATGTGCAATCACTGCCCGTACGTAAAGGCAAAGTCTGACGCCCTCAACGAGTTGTATGATAAATTTGGCGGCAAGATAGCCATGATGGGCATAAACAGCAACGACTCTGTAAAGTATCCAGACGACAGCTACGAGTCCATGAAGCAGGCCGTCCGGGAAAAGGGCTTTGGGTTTGACTATCTTGTAGATGAGACGCAAGAGGTGGCAAGAACGTACGGGGCCACGTGCACCCCGGACCCGTTCCTGTTTGACTCGCAGAGAAGGCTCGTCTTTCACGGCAGGATTGACAATGCCATGAAGCCAGATGATGCCGCCACAGAAAAGACCATGATCAATAACATTGAGAGCATGCTTGCAGGCAAGAGCATACAAAAGGACTTTGATCCCTCCATCGGCTGTTCCATAAAGTGGAAAGATTAAAAGGCTCAAACGCTGCAGACACGCCGTGGGCTCGTAGCTCAGCTTGGCTGGAGCGTTCGACTGATAATCGAAAGGTCATGAGTTCGAATCTCATCGGGCCCACCAT
>RHFB01000044.1 GCA_003724285.1 Nitrosopumilus sp. H13
GTAATATCGCCCAGGGCCAGTCATTCAGCCCGGCGCAGTCGTGGACGCCTTCAGAGGCGGGCACGTACACTGCCACGGTATTTGTCTGGGAGTCTGTAAGTAATCCGACTGCGCTCTCACCGCCGGTAGAGACTACGATCACGGTCAGCTAGATTCAAGGCGTATCGCAAATCTGTCATATTTTATGATTGAATGCTGAACGTGCCACGATCCCGGAATCTCCGCCGTCCTGCAGATTGAAATCTCAAACAGAAAATATATCGCCCTTTGCCAGACTTGTACGCGCCGGATTCAAAAAAAGATAAAAGGCGTATGACAATACCATTCCTCATGGGAATGTGCACAAAATGCAAGCAGGCGATACCTGACGGCGAGGTGCTAAACCCTGTCGCCTCAAAGTACCCTGCCTGCAACAAGTGCTGGGCAGAATGGAAAGAGTACCAGGTGATGGTGATGAACGAGATGCGCCTTGACATGTCCATGCCGGATCACCGCAAGCTGCTCAAAAAGCACGAAAAGATATTCGTAGGAGTACTGTCGGCTGACGGAGAAGTTATTGACTATTCCAACGAGGACAACAGAAAGCCCGACGAACCTGCCCCCGGGGCCTAGATGCCCAGGCGCACCCTTGCGCCGTCTGGAATCAAGAGCGTCATCATTCTTTGCTGCTCTGATCCAAGCGCCAGGATTATCCTAGACACTGACTCTGAGATCATTCTTTGCTGATTCGCGTCAAGCTCTAGAAACACGCCGAGTATCCCGTCAAGGTTGTATGGTACCAGTTTTTCCGGACTCTTTACCACCTGCGCAATATACGCAGAGAACAGCCCGTCGCGCTGCTCTTGCGGCATGGCGGCTACCACCTGCAGCCACGTCTTGAACAGCTTTGCAAAGTTCGGAAACGGGATGGTGGGGCCAGCCTCTAGCGCGTTTAAGACCACCTCTGTCCTTTCAGGCTCTGTCATTGAAAAGAACTCGGCCATTCTTTTTTTGAGTATGGGCGTGCGCAAAAAATCCGGCAGGCTTGCCAGGTTGATTATGATGTTTCCTGCAAAGTTCTCCTGCATGCTCATTTGAAAGGGCACGCCGGATAAAAACCATGTATGCCTCACTGGATAGACGCATTCTGGCTACACGGGCGATTTAAATAAACGGCTCTGACCCCCAACACCATGACAGTTACGGTGGTAGTAGGCGGGTTCTTTGGGGACGAGGGCAAGGGCAAGATAATCTCGTACCTGGCGCAAAAAGACAGCCCGGTCATCATCGTGCGCGGCGGGGCAGGACCCAACGCCGGCCATACGATTTGCGACGAACACAAGACCTACAAGGTGCGCATGCTCCCCTGCGGCTTTCTCAATCCCGGTGCCCGCGTGATGATCGGCCCCGGGGTGGTGGTAAACCCAAAAATCCTGTTGCAAGAGATAGACGAGTTCGGAGCAAAGGGGCGCGCCCTGATAGATAAGAAGTGCGGCATCATCGAGGACTCGCACATATCCCGGGACTCGGATCTCAAAAGCAAGATAGGCAGCACCGGCTCTGGTACCGGTCCTGCAAACGCAGACAGGGCCATGCGCGAGCTAAAGATGGCAGAGGATGTGGAATCACTATCTGCGCTTCTGACAGACGTGCCCGGAGAGATCAACGGGGCCATATCCGCAGGCAGGAACGTGCTGATAGAGGGCACGCAGGGGACGTTTCTGTCCCTGTGGCACGGCACGTACCCCTTTGTAACCTCAAAGGACGTGACTGCATCTGGCATCTGCGCAGACGTGGGAGTGGGCCCCACCAAGGTAGACGAGGTAATAGTCGTCTTCAAGGCGTACGTCACACGCGTGGGGGACGGCATGCTAAATGGCGAGCTTGCAGCAGAGGAGGCAGAGGCGCGCGGCTGGTCAGAGGTGGGCACAGTGACCGGCAGGCCCAGGCGCGCAGCGGACTTTGACTTTGAGCTTGCCGGGCGCGCAGTCATGCTCAACGGGGCCACGCAGATATCTCTCACAAAGCTTGACGTGCTGTTTCCAGAGTGCGCAAAAAAGACCGCGTATGACGAGCTTTCTAAGCAGGCACAGAGTTTCGTAGAGGAGATTGAAGGCAGGCTCGCCACGCCTGTGACCGTGATAGGCACGGGTCCTGCAGTACGCGACATAATCGACCGCAGAAGCTAGGCTCGAAATTTTTGGATAGGTTTAATTTCCTATTGCATTCCACGGTACCCGTGCCAACACAAGATGTCCCAAAGGACACGCTGCCGCGCTACATACAGCTAAGCTCCGCCCTCGAGTTCTCCAGACTCGTATGCGCGCTAGAGCGCCCCCCCCGCGTGTCGTTCCTCCACGAGTATGACGGCAAAAAGATCCTCTCAGTCCAGATGGACATACTAAAGGAAAAGCCGATAGTCTACTATACACCGCTGGAGAACAACGGACACTACATATGCTACGGCCTGAGGAGCGGCAGGGAAGAGTCGGGAATAGTCGACTCGACTTCTGACTCTAGCAAGCTCTACTCGCCGATAATCAGGATAAAGTCGCTGCCAAAGACGCTCATGCCCGGCAACGGAACCCCTGACAGGTACCAGCCGATAGAGCTCGAGGACGTCTCAAGCCTTGCAAAGATGACGTGGGGGATAGACGACGTCCCGTTTCCGCTGTTTTTGTTCCCGCACGGCACAAAGTGGCTGCTGGGAGCGTTTATGAACTTTAGCGAGGAGGGTGCGTCTTACTTTTGCCACGTCGTGCTGGACTACGATCCGCAAAAGCCGTTTGTAAAGTTCTCGCCTGCAAACGGCTCTGATCCCCTGTTTGTAGAGAGCCCCTCTGAGCACGGGTACTCGTACCTCAAGATTATAAAGCTAAAGGATACACACCCACTAGTCGACTATGGCCACCTTCAGAACTAGGATATCAAAGGCCTCTGAGCGCCGCGGCGGCCTCGTTCTTGCAAACGACTATCCCACATCCCGCAACCTCGAGTCAAGGACCATGCGCAACATCGAGGCACTGCACCCGTTTCTGTGCGCAATAAAGCTGAACTTTCACCTGTTACTGCCTCTGGGACGCAAGGAGATCAGAAACATAACTGCCGCCGCCCACAGGCGCGGCCTGCAGGTGATTGCAGACATAAAGCTCAACGACATAAGCAGCACAAACCTTGCGGCCACCGAGTCCCTCTGGGGGATGGGCATTGATGCAGTCATTGCAAACCCGATAATGGGGCCTGACGCCCTCAAAAGCCTGGTGAGATCGGCCCACAAAAAGGACAGGGGCGTCATCACGCTGTGCCACATGAGCGCCCCAGAGGCCAAAAAGTCATACGAGCTGAATGTGGGAAAGACACGCCTGTACGAGATGTTCCTGAGGTGGGCCCTCGAGTCCCGGGCAGACGGGATAATTGCCGGCGCCACATACCCGCAGATCATCAGATATTGCTCAAAAAATGCAGGAGACAGGCTTGACATATTCTCGCCGGGCGTGGGCGCGCAGGGGGGCAGCGCAAAAGACACGGTCGCGGCAGGGGCAAGATATGTGATTGCAGGCAGGGGCATACTTGGCGCTTCTAGTCCTGCGCGCGAGGCCCGGCATCTGCAGTCGCTTGCAAGATAGCGTGCGCCCTTGCAAGCACCACCCTTGCATTCTCAAATGTGGTGTTTTCTACAGCTTCCTCGTATCCGTGCCACGCGTACCCGGTGTGCTCGTGGGATATCCTTATTTTTTTTGTGCGCGTCTCTGCAAGGAACAGCACTACTTTTTTTCTTATCGTCTCGCCGTTGTACTCGAACTCGTATCTTATCTGCTCTTCAAACCCGTCAAGAAATGCGACGTCCGTGATGCCAGTCTCCTCTTCTGTCTCCCTGAGCGCAGTCTCCCTTGTCGTCTCGCCTGGCTCCATCTTGCCCTTTACAAAGTCCCAGTGGCCAGACGGATAGTGCAGCAGCAAGAACCTGACGCGCCCGCCGACCCTTCTAAACAGCACCACTCCTGCAGACGTCTCCTTCATTTTCCCAACCTTCTCTTCCTTTCCTGGAACGTCCTTATTGCGCGCATCAGGTCTATCTTGCGGAACTCGGGCCAGAATATGTCCATAAAGACAAGCTCGCTGTACGCGCTCTGCCACATGAGAAACCCGCTGAGCCTCTTCTCGCCGGACGTCCTGAGAATCATGTCAGGCGAGGACTGGGGCAGGTGCGACGTGTACAGGTTTGCCTCTATCTCCTTTTTGTCTATCTTGTCTATGTCGAGTCGGCCGTCCTTTATCTTCTCACCGATCTTTTTTACCGCGTCTACCAGCTCGTACTGGCCGCCGTACGCGAGCGCGATGTTGAGAAAGTGAGAGTCATAGTCCTTTGTGGCATCGTCGAGCTTTTGCAGCGCCGCGCGTATGGACTCTGGCAGAAGCTCTATCCTTCCTATTCCCTTTACCCTCATCTTGCACCTGTGGATTCGCGGGTCGACGTAGAGCTTTTCAAGCCTCATGCGTATGAGCTCATAAAGGTGCTCTATCTCCCCGTCGCCGCGCTCGAGGTTCTCTGCAGACAGCGCATAGAGGGTCACGATCTTTATGTCAAACTCCTCGCACCAGTCAAGCAGGTTCTCGACTGCGTCTGCGCCGCGCCGGTGGCCGCCTGCAGGCACGATGAAATGGCTTTTTGCCCACCTCCTGTTCCCGTCTAGTATGAGGGCGACGTGGTTTGGAATATCCCCGTTTTGAATCTCCTGCTCAAGCCTCTTTCCGTATATCCTGTACAAGCCAGACACGTGCCATATCGTCTGTATGATACCGATAATCTACCACCATCTCTTGTTTTTGAGCTCAAGTTATCAATGTTTTCAGTCAGAGACCGTCTCTTGGTCCTTGTGTCTCCTATGCCTCTTGAAGAGTATGGTCGCAGAGACCAGCGTGGCTGCAAGCCCGCCTAGCAGGGGCGGAACGAGCGAAAACGAGCTCTCATCGTTAATCATAATGTTGGTGAACTGGTATACTGTCGGATACAGGGACGCAAGCACTACGATGCGCAGTATGTCGCTTATCTGCCTTGGAACCCCGCCTATCCAGTTGCTGAGCAGGACTCCTGCAAATATGGTCCCCATCCCTATCCAGAGTATGGGAAGCGCTCCCACCATGAACTGTCCCACTATCAGCTTGTCTGAAATCTTTGAGAGTGCGTCTGTATCTGCCCCCAGCAGCGCCGCATCAATTGCCCCGATGCCTGCAGGTATTGAGGAGAGTATTATGATTATCCCCGCAACCATGGTAAAGAGCCTGATGAACCCCATCGGCGTCGGCTTTGACCAGCTGGCCCATGCCCTGTCTACATCAAACGCCCTGATGAGAAACGCGCCGCCCAGTATGCTTACTAGCACGGCAAATATCTCCGTGGTGAGCCCAAACACGCTTGCAACTCCGCCGATCAGCAGCAGCATTCCCGGAACGCCGAGGAAGAACTTTGAGTATCTCGAGTCGTATGCAACCATCTTGAGGTACTTGCCGAACACGGCGTACGAGTATTCTACACTCCTGCTTACCTTCATGACTACGCGCTGCACCGAGACTACGGGAAGTATGTTCTGAATCACCGGTATGACGCTCTCGTCGTCCTCGCCGTCAGACACTATCACCGCCCCGTTTGCAGAGAACCTTTCCAGTATGGTCCTTGCCTCTGCAAGGATCTTTTCGTCTGCCTGGACGCCCCTGTTCTTGACACCTGCCACGGTTGCAACTTCTACCTCGTATCCCTTGCTTATCAGATCCTCGTACGTCTTTATCGCAGAAAATATCGAGTTAGAGTCCGCATCTTCTGGATCCTCGAGCGCCAGCCTCTGGGCCGCCTCTATGCACGCATCCCTTCCGATCACGGGGGTGGTGATTCCCGCCTTTTCCCCCACGTCGTTATCCCTGTCTATGCATATTACCAGCAGCCTGCTGGCAGCAGATGCGCCTACATCCTTTTCGACCTTTTTTGAGCTCTGGGACATTTCTATTTACCATGTGTGGATTCCTTTTTAATGATTTCCAACCATTCCACCATTATAGCAGGGTCTTCAGGCTCGATGCGGAACCCGGCCTAGGGTCTTGATTCATCAGACATTCTTGCGTGCGCCTCTGACTCTTCCTTTATCTCCTCTGTTCTCTGAATGGCCTCTGATGCGTCCGCGCCTCCTGCAATCATGCTTGAGACCACCCTTGTCTCCTCGATGTACGAGTTAAAGCTCCTCATGGATTCCATGTAGCTGATATAGCTGTCAGTCCATTCTGCTGGCGGCTCTGATGTGACAAGCCTGCTTATCTCTGCTGTAATCTGGGAGGCCGTCCTGTCTGCCGCTATGTCGTACTCTTGCGGCAAGACATTCCCGTCAAGCAGCATCTGGTACTCTGCATGTAGCGACTCTTGGAGGATCTCGTGGATGTTCCTGACCCCGTCAAGGTACCCCTCAAAGTCGGTTACGACAAAAGTCGTCTTGCCGTCTTGCGGAACCAGCCAGATGACAAAGCTTGCGCCGGTAATGGCGGCAAGCATGACCCCCGTAAGTACGATCCCCTTTTTTGACACCATTTCCACAGCTTGTAGGAGGGGCGTTTATAATTGATAATCCCCCGATCTGTAAAAAACCGCCCATCTGCCGCATTTTTTGGCGTTTTTGCCCCAAAATGGCCTCTTTTTTATATCTCGGCCCGAAAAAATTTACGTGCGTCTAGCGTATGGTTAAATAATCTTTACATGATCTTCCTAAATACCAGCAGGAGTGAGGAAACTTAGAATGACTACGGCATATTGCGTAAAGTGCAGGGAGAAAAGAGAGATCAAGGATCCACAAGAGACTAAACTCAAGAACGGGCGTCCTGCAGTAAAGGGCACATGTCCAGAATGCGGGACCAACGTCTTCCGTATAGGCAAGCCCTAGACAAAAACCAGCCTTTTCTATTTTTCAAAACCCATATAGGGTCTTGCGCATACCCATGTTTGTGAGTACGGAATACGAGGCGCTGCTAGGCCGTATAAAGGACAAGCTTGGCGGCTCAAAGGCGGGATCTGCCAGATTTGAGCTACCGGTAGTGGATGTAATGTGGGAGGGCCAAAAGACGTTTTTGCGCAACTTTTCCGAGTTTCCAAAGGTGCTCAGGCGTGATCCGGACAAGGTGCTCCAGTACCTCTCAAAAGAGTTTGCAGTGCCCGCCGAGCGGCTAGGCGACAAGGCCATGTTCGTCGGAAGGCGCGCACCAGACGACTTTACGCGCCTGTTCCAGATATACGTAAAGGACTATCTCGAGTGTCCCACCTGCAAGAGCCCGGACACAAAGATCACAAAGGAGCACAGGATCTCCTTTCTAGTGTGCGAGGCGTGCGGGGCAAAGTCGGCGCTAAAGGGAAAATACGCATAATGTTTTCGATAAAGGTCTCTGACTATAAAGACAACTCGATGCTCAACATATGCGATGCTGACATACTAGGCTCTGAAATAGTCCAGGACGATCTTACCATGCACATAAGCAAGGGCTATTACGGCGAGCGCCTAGTGGAGGAGACAGAGGCATCCGAACTGCTAAAGAAATCCTCCATCATAAACATGGCGGGCAAGAACGCGGTATCACTTTCCACGCGCCTCGGCATCGGCTCCAAGGAAGGTGTCAGGAGCATCTCCGGGATCCCGTTTCTTATCGTCTTTAAGACATGAACCTGCATGACGACTTTGTCCTAGACGACCTAGACAGCAAGACAGAGTCTAGAATGCACAAAAAGCTTGCAAGAAAGAAAAAGCTAGAGGACGGATTCAAGGGGAACAAGGTGGTAAACGAGGTGCTTGACAAGAGCACCGTGATGACCCTGTACAAGATGATAAGAAACCACGTGATCTCGTACGTCAACGGCCCCATAAGCGCGGGAAAGGAATCAGTGGTGTTCTGGGGCGTGGCAGATGATGCAGACGTGGCGCTAAAGATATACCTTGTAAGCACGTCCAACTTTAAAAAGCGCGAGGCATACATAGCGGGAGATCCCCGGTTCTCGAGAATCAAAAAGGGCACAAGAAACCTGGTGTATCTGTGGGCCTCAAAGGAGTTTCGCAACCTGTCGCTGTGCCACGGGGCCGGGCTCCCGGTTCCAAAACCCATACATCTCTCAAAGAACGTGCTTGCAATGGAGTTTGTGGGGGAGGGGGGGGCTCCCTGCAAGACGCTGCTGGACTCGGAGGCGGGAGCAGAGGACTATTCGCAGGCAGTCCTGATACTAGAGCAGATGTATGAGGCCGGGCTGGTGCACGGCGACTATTCCGAGTACAACATATTCAAGACAGAGTCGGGCCTGAGGGTCTTTGATCTGGGATCTGCGGTGGATACGAGGCATCCCAACTCGGCAGAATTCCTTAAAAGAGATATTAATAACATTACAAGATTCTTTCATAAAAGAGGCGTGCAAGTTGAAGAGCCAGATGTCATACTCGGGAGGATTCTAAAATGAGCTTTCAAAAGCTGGTGCGCATACCCGGCGACCGCGTAGCCGCCCTGATAGGCAAGTCGGGAAGATCCAAGCTGGCAATAGAAGAGTCCTGCCATGTCGCCCTAGAGATAGACAGCAAATCCGGCGAGGTGACTATCAGCTCCGAGGGGGATGTTGAAAGGATGGAGCCGTTCAAGGCAGTGGAGATAGTCACGGCGATAGGGCGGGGCTTTTCGCCTGAGAACGCCATGACGCTGCTGCAGGACCAAAACACGCTGCACGTGATAGATCTCCGCGGCTTTGCAGGCAAGTCAAGCTCTGCCATTGAAAGGATAAAAGGGAGGCTTATCGGAGAGGGCGGCAGGGCAAGACAGAACATGGAAAATCTCAGCAACACGCACATCTCAGTGTACGGCAAGACCGTCTCCGTGATAGGGGATGCGGCAAGGCTGCGCCTGGCAGTGGATGCGATTACCTCGATATCAAACGGCAGCATGCACGGTGCGGTGTACGGCAAGCTAGAGGCCGCAAACAGAAGGGCAAAGCAGGAACGCATGAAGCTGTGGGAGGATTGAGGTGTCGATAGAAAAATTCAACCAGATATCGCCAAGCGAGTTCTTTTACAGTAACAGGGATCTGGCGGGATTCAGCAATCCCACGCGCTCGCTGTACACGGCGGTGCGCGAGTTTGTGGAAAACGCGCTAGATGCGTGCGACCAAAAGGGGGTGCTGCCAGACGTGCACCTAAAGATACAGGCAGTGGATCCAGAAAAGCACGATCCAAAGCACTACATCTTGACGGTGTCAGACAACGGGCCGGGGGTGGACTCCAAGCACGTGCCGCACGCGTTTGGGACGGTCCTGTACGGATCAAAGTTCGGCCTCAAGCAGGCGCGCGGCATGTTCGGGCTCGGGGCCACGATGGCAATACTGTACGGGCAGATAACCACAAACAAGCCCGTGACTGTAAAGAGCTGCACCGACGGGCAGACGCAGGACAAATTTGAGATATTGCTTGACATACAGAGAAACAAGCCCGTGATACTAAAGCACTCTACAAAGCCCGCCTCAAAAAAGGGGCTCTCTGTGAGCATCTGTCTTGAGGGCGACTATTCAAAGGCGGGCGGCAAGATACGCGACTATGTGTACGAGACATCGCTAATCACCCCGTATGCGTCCATCACGTTTGATGACCCAAAGGGGCAAAAGTTCCACCACCCGAGATTCGTCAAGGACATACCAAAGGCGCCCACCATCATAAGGCCGCACCCCCACGGGATAGACGTCGAGCGCATACGGAGGATGATAGTCGAGTCACAGTTTGAGATCCCTAGCATAGATGATGCCATGATAGAAAAGGTGCGCCGCGAGCTGGGTCTGGCAAAAAAGAACCTCGGCTTTGAGTCCATGATGGCGCGCGTGGAGAAAAAATGGAAGACGCTTACAAGGCAGGTGAGGGTGGTGATATCAATCGTGTCGTTTCTGGGCATGGATCTTGAGAGGCTCAGCAAGATAAAGATCGAAGACATTGACGTGCCGAACAAAAAGCTCTTCTACTGGGACTTTGGGGACTCGCAGTCAAAGTCAGTGGACATTGATCCCGAGAGTTCCTACTACAAGCAGCTCACAAACACCGTCCAGGGCGAGCAGCTCACCACGTTTCTTACAAAGAGGTTCCAGCGCGTGGGGCCTGCTACTGCGGTAAAGTTTGCAGAGTTTGCGCAGCTGAGGCCAGAAAAGAGGATGGGCACGCTCTCAAACCAGGAGCTCGTGCATCTGAGTGACTCGCTGCAAAAGTTTGACGCGTTTTTGGCGCCCGACTCTAGCTGCCTCGCGCCGCTTGGCGAGTCCCCGCTTGAAAAGGGGATCAAAAAGTTCTTCAACCCGGACTTTGCCGCAGTCGTGCAGCGCCCGGCGTCTGCATACTCGGGGTTTCCGTTCATCGTAGAGATGGGGATCGCGTACGGGGGAGATATAAAGTCCGGAGGGCCGCACGTCTACAGGTATGCAAACAGGATCCCGCTGCTATATGACGAGGGCAGTGACGTGGTGCTAAAGGTGGTAAACGAGACTGACTGGGCAAGATACAAGGTAAAGGGCGAGCCGCCGTTTCTCATCGTGTCGCACATATGCTCGACTAGGATCCCCTACAAGACTGCCGGCAAGGAGAACGTGGCAGACAGGCCGGAGATAGAGCGCGAGCTGCGCCTTGCGCTCCAGTTTCTGTCGCGCAAGCTTGCAGCATACATGTCAAAGAGGGGCCAGGCGGAGATGGCAAAAAAGAGGGCAAACCTGTATGCAAAGTACATCCCGCTGATCGCCGAGTTCTGCACAGAGCTTGCAGGCAAGAAGAAAAAGCCAGACTATTCGCAGATACTCGAGCAGAGCGCGCCAGAGATAGAGGCGCCAAATGCAAAGGAGGCAGAGATTGAAACAAAGTGAGAAGAAAAAGTACCAGGACAAGCAGGTGGACGTGCTGGAAGTACTACGGGAGCATGGGGCAAAGATATACCGGGATCTAGAGGACGGCCAGTTCCCCAAGTTTTCGATACCGAGCAGGTCAGTCAGCAACATTGTATATGACAAAAGGCTCAGGCAGTACATCCTGGGAAGCGCGGCCACGCAGCGCAACTCGAGGAACTCGTCGCAGCTGCGCTCGTTTACGCAGCTGATATGGCTTGCATTCTTTGCAAACAGACTCACGCAGGAGAAAAAGTCCTCTACGCTGAGGGACGTGTACTATTCGTCCCAGGCATTTGCAGTGGAGTTTGACGACCAGTCAGAGTCAGACAACATAATCGTGGATCTAGAGGCGGTCACCTCAAAGCCGCGCGAGGACTTTCACATATTTCCAGAGGAGCGCAGCTCGATATTTGGAGACCTTGACATCGAATACACGATACCCGGATACGAGGGCAAAAAGATGAACCTCTCAAACCATCCGGACGGCTACTCCATAGGCCCGAGCCTCACCACTGCGGAGCTCGTAGACACGAGCGCAGAGATAGTGATTGCGATAGAAAAGGGCGGCCTCTTTACGAGGTTTGTAGAGGAGCAGGTGGACAAAAAGTTCAAGTCGATAATAATCAATACGGGCGGGCAGGCGCCCCGCTCCACGAGGACGCTGCTAAAGCGACTGCACGACGAACTGAGCCTGCCAATAATAGTGCTGACTGACGGGGACGTGTACGGCGAGCACATTGCAATGGTGATAAAGTCAGGCTCTGCAAACGCGGCGCACCTGCGCGAGCTCACCGTACCTGATGCAAAGTGGGTCGGAGTGTGGGCAACGGACATTGAAAAGTACAACCTGCCCACCATCCCGATGACAGAGTCGGACATAAAGAGGTGCCATGACCTCAAAAAGGATCCCAGATACGAGTCGGGCATATGGAAAAAGGAGCTCGAAGTGTTTTTGCGGATAAAGAGAAAGGCCGAGCTAGAGGCGTTCTCAAAGTACGGGCTTACAAACATCACGGACAAGTACCTGCCTCCAAAGCTCGAGCTTGCAAAGAGCCTCTAGCTATTTTATCCGGAGAGTTAGGACGCCGTTTCTGTACTTGAAGTCAAATATCTGCATGCCTGATGCGTTCTCTATCATGACCTCCTTTGAGAATCCAGACGAGCCGCGTATGTACAGCGCCTCTTCTACGAGCCTGACTGTTATCTTGTCCTCCGGTCCTGGAACCTCTGCGACGAACACAAACTCGCCGTCGCCCTTTATGAGGTCGTATACCCAGTTCTTTGTCTCCTGCTCCCTTGCCTTTGTGTACATGGGCTTTTTGTCCTTTGCAATCTTTTTCAGGACAATGGTCCAGTAGATCATCGTAACTGATGCCGCGCCAATGAGTATTATTCCTGCAAATCCGGCATCCGTCCTGCTTACCATCACGTAGATGCCTGCGACAAATATGATCAGGATTATGGGTATTGCAAAGCTTGTAGACTGATCGCTGGAATACGAGCCCTTGTAGCTTGACACGATACAGAGTCCGCCTCTGCCAAATATAAAGGATCTTTGGAACCGGCAGACGATTGTATCTAAAGATTCCAAACCTATTCTCAAAAAACATGTCCACTATGTATGTGGCATTATGTTTCATTGCCACTAGTTGAATCTTTTTCAAAATTCAGCTGTCATATGATCGCAAATATCGCTGCTATTGGCATGATTCCTGAAGCTATCATCAATTCCCTCGCCTTTTTGTCAATGTTGCTAACTGTATCCACGCGTTTTTGCAATTGTAGCCGCATTTCCTCGTAGAATTCTTTATACATGATGATAATTTTGACTGAAAGTGTTATAAAGAATTTGGCTATTAAATAATCATGGAAAACACAGAAGATAATTATGACAAACCAATTGATGCAAGTGGTCGCCTGAAAAACGCCATACTTACTAGGTATGACGATGACGACTCAGAAGATGACTGATTTCACAACCTATGCAGTTTTTTGAACACATCTTGCAGACAGATTATTGTTAAAATTATTAAAAGGGTTTGCTTGTCATATAACACATGGAAAAAACCAAAAGATATCGAAAGCCAATTAATGTCAGCGGAGATCTAAAAAAGGCTCTGTTTACTTGGAATAGTGACGATGACGACGACTGATTTCACAAGGTCTGCCATCCTAGTGAATCATATCAGAATATGGTATCCATCAAGATGCAGTATTGCACACATTCCACTCTACCTGCAACCCGTTCTTGATTTTTATTAAACGCCGTCCAAAACACGCATGATGAACGACCTTGACCGCATTGAAAAAGATCTAATATCTGAGATAGGGCTGGAGCCGATGCAGGCCAAGATATACATCCTGATTAACACCCGTGGGATGATGTCTGTATTGGAGGTTGCAGAGAACGCGGGGATTGCGGCCACAGATGCAGAAAAAGTCGCAACTGGTCTAGTCGGGATGGGCGCCCTGATAGAGATTTCCGGAAAATTCGAGGCGATGCACCCGCGCTTTACTGCAGTCAACATGTACCGGAGAATGTGCGAGCAAAAAGGCATCGAGTTCAAGCAGAACAAGACGGTAGATAATATCGGGGTCGTGCTAGAGCAGCCCTACGACGACGCAAGGACGGGCGGTTCCAACCGGACTGATCCCAATACATGACACGCCGGCACGAATATGCGGCTGGATTGAATGATTAAATAGTTGCCCGCAAGAGTAGTGATATGAGCGTAGATACGGAGACATGCAGCCACCAGCCCGTGTACTATGGGGTGGTAAACATCAACATTGACGAGCGGACAATCGGCTCTGTGGATGTGTGGAGGTGCGGCGTCTGTAAAAAGCGGTTCTGCGAGGAAAAGCAGCTTGGGATAGAAGAGATTGCAGACCTGGTGGGAATGCCAAAGATCGCTCCCGATGCAAAGTGGGCAGTTACCGTATGCAAGCTCCAGCAGGACAAACACAAGTGGAAGCTCGTAAAGCTAAAAGAGTCCGGCCAGATAAAGCACGAATGCCTGGACGAGCGGATAATCCCGCTTGATATAAGGGACCACAAGGTCCAAGACGACCAGCACTGGAGCTTTTTGATAGATGAGAACGTCAACAAGGCAGTGGAGATCTAGTTGGACCTCAAGGTACGCATCAACAACGTGCACGGAAGCCAGATGGCCGCCAAGATTACCGGGACGTTTGTGATTGATGAGAATACGTTCCGCTTTAGCGCCATCGCGTTTGGCAGGATAGGGGGGCAGAACGTGGGGGCCAAGCTCTCAAAGGTGACCCAGACGGAGCTCAAAAAGCTCGGGTATGACGAAGAAGAGGTGGTGATGCTGCTGCAAAAAAACCTGCTTGAAGGCAACCTGGACCTGCCTGCAGGACTGAAAAAAGAGACGTTTGCCGACTAGTACTCTGCGTCCTCTAGTGCCTTTGAGCACGCGCAGCCGCGCTCGTCTGGCATGCCGTCAATAATGTCGGCGAGAATCTTTTTTGTTCCAGACACATTCCTTGCAAGCGTGTCTAGCACCTCCTTTGCGGTGACCGGCTTGTCTGCCCACACGTCATAGTCTGTGATGGTGGATATCGAGGCGTAGCATATCTGGGCCTCGCGCGCAAGCTGGCACTCTGGCACGAGCGTCATTCCTATGATGTCTGCCCCCGTGCTCTTGAAGAACTTGGACTCTGCGCGCGTGGAGAACCTTGGCCCCTCTATGCACACGTATGTGCAGTCGGCATGGATTTTTAGATCGTGCCTCTTTGCGGAATCAGATATCTGCGACTGGATCTCAGGGCAGAACGGGTCTGCCACAGATATGTGTATGACCCTGTTTTTTTCAGAAAACGAGCCGGCCCTTGACTTTGTAAAGTCTATGAACTGCGACGGCAGGGCAAAGTGGCCTGGCGCCATCTCTTCTCTGAGGCTTCCGACTGCAGACGGGGCTATGATCCTAGTTATTCCCAGCTCCTTGAACGCCCAGATGTTTGCCCTGTAATTTATCATGTGCGGGGGAATGCTGTGCTTTTTGCCGTGCCTTGGGAGAAACGCGACCTTTTTTCCGTGAAACGTGCCGACAGTTATGGTGTCAGACGGCTTGCCGTACGGCGTGTCTGCATCTACCTCCTTTGCGTCCTCGAGCATGTCCGTATCGTATATGCCCGTGCCTCCGAATATGCCGATCTCTGCGTCCACTAGTACCTCACCAGCGACTTGCACCTGTACTTTGAGATGCCCTTCATACCGCCCAGCTCTGTGAGCTCTATGAGAAATGCAAACCCGGCTATGGTGCCTCCGACCTTTTCTACCATCTTGGCTGCCGCCTTTGCAGTGCCGCCCGTGGCAAGCAGGTCGTCACAGATGAGCACCTTTTGGCCCTTTTGAACAGAGTCCTTTTGCATCTCAATTGTGTCCTTGCCGTACTCTATGCTGTATGACGTCTTTACCGTCTTTCCTGGCAGCTTGCCTGCCTTTCTTATCATTACCATGCCCTTGTTGTACCTGACTGCAAGGAGAGCCGCTATGATAAACCCCCTTGACTCTATTCCTGCAAACAGATCCACGTCTTTTGGGTGAAAGTGCCTGTAAAACTCGTCGGCCATGATGGTGAGCATGGCAGGATCCTGCAATGCCGGCCCAAAGTCCCGGAACAGCACGCCTTTTTTTGGAAAGTCCTGATACTCGGCGATCTTTTCCCTGATGTTCATGTCAGTGCCGGCTTTTTCGCAAGATAAAATTGTTAAGATTGGCCCTCGTACCACGCCGGCCTTTTGACGTCCTTCCAGCGCCTCTCGACTTCTGCCCTGACCCAGTCCTGCTCTGCCGGTTCAAGCGAGTTGTACCATTTTTCGGCCTTTTTTAGGAACGCGTCTGCCTCTCTTCTTCCCTCGTCGATGAACTTCTGCCCCGGCCGCAGATCCACCCCGCCCATTGCGCCGTCGCTGATGTCTTGCATTATCCCCTCCTTTACACTCTCTTGCATGTCTGCCGCGTCGCGAAAGCGCAGTATCTCCACAAACGCGTCTACTAGCAGGCCCAGGTTCTCAGACATGTCACTCATCGGCTATCTCGTAGGTGGCCTCTGCAAAATTGTTCCTGTCGTATGTGGCCCTGAATGTATATGTGCCCGGCCCTATGTCTGTCGGGACAAGCCACGGCTGTTTTACCTCGCCGCTGTCGCTGGCAGGAAACTGTAGCGTGTCTATGGTGTCTCCGTTCTGGGATATTATGGTAATGACTACTGTCTGCTTGGCATCCGTCACATGAATGTCAATCTTCTCCTGCTGCCCGGCTGTGTACTTGCCCCTCTCCACTGTTATCTGGATCCCTGTATTTCCGGTATCTATCACGTCAAACTCGGCAGTTGAGGATCTTGCTCCGCTGTCTGCCCTGATAGCCCATGTCCCCGGCTTTGCATCAATTGGAACCCTAAACGTCTGATCGCTTATCTGGCACTTGTTGTTTACAAACGAGTTCTTTTGCCTAGTGTCATCCCCGTCGGGGTTCACAAGGGTTATGGTTATCAGATAGATCGGCGTCTCGTCAGGGCACACGGGAGGTCTTGGCTTTGCATTCGAGCCGGTAGCTATTCTCTTTGACTCCATCGTGTTTCCGGTAATCAGTATCGACTCGCCTGGAAGATACCTCTCCTTTGTGGCATGTATGATCAGGGCACTCGGGTTTTTTTTCAGATTTATCGCAAATTTTTCCTCGCTCTGGTTGTTCCCCTTTTTGACTATGGCCGAATATACCGTACTCTTGAATCCCTCTAGATCAAACGTGTACGTGCCCCTGCCGTCAGGCCCGAGAACTATGGTCTCTTCTATCGCCTTGTTGTTGTTATAGTCCTCGATTATTAGCAGCTCTAGCGTGTCAGAGCTGCCGCCTGAAAGCATGATTGTGGCCGTGGCGCCAGAGTCATAGTGGAACCTGTCTAGCTCTAGATTGACGGGAGTGGTCGGTAACTGCCCTAGTCCAGCATAGATGAACTCCCTGTCCGAACCAAGCGTTGCAATCAGCGTGTATGTGCCAATGGTCATGGATCTGGTGGTGGGAAACTCAAATGATATGGCCCCCGTGCCGTCCGTACCTATCACGTCGGAGCTGATCTCCTTTCCCCCCGGATCCTCCATTGTTATGACTATCTGGGCATCTGGCGGGGCGGTTCCCTTGAACACCATGTTCTCTCCGAGATTGAACTTGAGTCGGACAGGCTTTATGTCTATTACCTGGTTTGATTCCACCGTCCACTGCTTTGTTATGGTCTGCCTGCCGTCTGTAATGGTGGCCGTATACCGGCCAAACTGGGCATCGGCGGGTATGGTGATCGGCTCACCGGCGCCCCATGAGCCCCTGGAATCAATCTCTGCAATCATCGAGTTGATGATGCCTCCGTCAGGCGCCCTTACCTCCGCGGTAACAGCACCGTTGGGCTTGCCAGTCCCGGAGATATCAACCTGATCCCCGCGGTATACGATGTCTGGCGCGTTGTTTAGCGTGAGCACTATGATGGATGACGGCGGGGTCCTGACTCTGGCCTCGCCTATCCGCAGGCTGAACTCTTTTTTGTCATCTGCGCTGCTCAGCTTAAAGTCGACCCTTCCCGCCTTTTGGTCTGGGATTCTAGCCGTGCCGACAAAGCTGCCGCTCTCGTCTGTCATAAACGTGCCAATCTTTTCAGCGCCGATGTAAAAGTCAAATGGCTGAGAGGCTCCAAGTGACTGGCCCACCACCCTTACAGTGGATCCGACGTTTGGCTTTTCCGGGATTATCCTGAATACTGACTCGGCAGTCATTGAGGGGCCCTGCACCGCCTGCACTTTTGTGTCCTGGACGCTTGGCTGATCGGACTTTTGCTCTGATGACTTGCCTGGCTGCATGGTGCCTTCCCCAATCTCTTCTTCTCCGTCTAGCGCCTTCCAGAATATGGCAGAAGCCGGATCGTCTGTGACTAGCGCCAACTTTGCAGACTTGCCAGGCGGCAGGGGCTCTGAGGCGCCAAACACTATGAGACTCTCCGGCGATATCACGCATGTCCAGCCGTTCTCTGCATTGCACGATTCGAATATGTTGTCTCCAAGCCACACCTTTAGATGGGTTATTTTGTCGTCTGACTCGTTTACAAGCTCCACAATGACTGTCTTGCCGTACCCTGTTCCCTCCACCATTACGTCTGCATGGGCAGAGGGGACGGCAAGCGCCACTGCTAGCAGTGCCATCAGGAAAAAGACTCCTCCAAGCGAGGGCATCATACCATCACGACTCCCATCTCTCACTTAAACCTAAAGCCGCAGTTATTTGATGATTGGGTATCTGTCATGAGTAAGCTTCTTAAATCTTGGCCCGCTGAAACTTGTCTAGATCCGGCTTTGTGGCGGTGTTCTGATACTGCCTGATTCTCTCTGCAATCAGCCGGTAGAGGGATCTAAAGCGGTCCTTTGTCTTGTCGGACAAAAATGCCGTCTCCTCCAGGGCGATCTTTTCGCAGATGTACCTTGTGATCTCCACGTTGTCAAATTTGCCCCAGTCGTCGTCGCTGTGATCCTGCCAGATCTTTCTGAGCTTGTTGAGCATGCCGGCCCCCTCTGCCGCATCCATGTCCTGTACGGTCAGGTTTGAATAGCCCTCCTGCCTCAGCTTTATCTCGTAGGTCTGATTTACCACGTGCATATAGTCATCCGGGACTATATAGTCCTCGATTGACTCGAGCTTTTTGCCCTCTTTTTCAAAGAATATCGTCTGCACGGGGGAGAACTCGTTTGAGACAAGCTGGGCCGATGTCTGTTTTGACTCGTCAGAGTTGTCCAGCAGTACGAACGTCTTGTAGCCGTGGTTCCTGTAGAATATGGCAAGGGGCAGGACGGAGTTCTTGTTGTATGCCGCGATTATGTTGAGCGGATTCATCGATATGTTTGGATCCTGCAGAAACTTGTCAAAGGCGTTGAGATACATGGCGTCTGACATTGTCTCTACTATTATGACGGGCCTCGAGTTCGTGCCTATCTCCCTGTCTACTATCGAGTCCACCTGTCCTCTTGAGAGCCCGTACAGTATGGGGGTGAGCGTCTTGTCGTCTGCGTTCCAATAGTCGTAAAATATCCTGCTCAGGTGCCTTCTCTTGTCTAATTCCACTACGAGCAGGTTGCCAGGCGTATAGTCAAATATCATAAATGGCGAGTGGGTGGCATACAGCACCTGGTTTGAGCCGGCCAGATTCTTTAGCAGGTCAGATATTCCCATCTGCTGGGTGGGATGCAGGTTTCTTGCAGGCTCGTCAAGCAGCAAGATTGCCTCCTTTAGCTCGGCCCGCTGCGTCTCTGCGGCAAAGTTTACAATGAATGAGAACGTCCACTTGAAGCCTTCTGCTCGGCGGTTTAGCAGTCCTGTGTTTGTAACCGTGCCGTCATAATGCACGTCAGATATCACGACGCTCATTATGTTCCCGGGATTGTACCTCAGATCCACATGTATCGGGTCGCCCTTCCACGCCGGGTTTAGCTTGCTTGTGAGCCTGTTGCTTGCGGCATTGAGCATCTTTATGCACTTTGAGGGGTTCTCCTTTACCTGCTCTAGCTCTTGCATGTCAAGCTCTGCTAGATAGAACAGGTTCCTTACAGTCTCTGCCTTGTCAAACTCCTCGACGTACTCGATTGATGCGTTCTTTTCTTCCCCTCTCTGGTACTCGTTTAGGTTGACGTTGCCGTAGATCTTCTTATAGTCTGAAAAGTATACGAATCTTGGGTGCAGATCCGACTCGATAAAGTTCTGCAGTGCGGTCCTTTCATTCTCGCCGCTTAGTAGGTTTGAGAACTGGTTCTCTGGGTTTTCATAGATCTTTTCCCACTCTTCTACTACCTTTGGCTCCTGTATGGCAATCACATGGAACTGGTTGCTGAATTCGGCCATCCCTCCGTCAAAAGCTTCTTGGTTTTTGGGAGCGGGACCTTCAAAGAATGCCGTGTCCATCTGTATGCGGAGATGGTTTGGCAGCGTGTCAAGAAACAACGTGATCTGCCTTGCAAAGTTCTCCCACGAGTTGAGCCCCGAGTCCTCTGCATCGCTGAGCTCAATATCGTCAAACTCGTACTGCACCTTTGGCCTCTTGTTAGTGCGGTATAGTCTCAGTTTTTTTACCTCTGGGAGCCCGGGAAACCTTTCCTTTAGGTGGGCTATCTCGTTCTGGTTTAGTTCAAACTCGCCTTCTGCAAGCCTTATCTCGTCTTTGAGCTCATCTGTCATCTCATCACACAGGTCAAGATCTGAGACTACCTGATCCTTGTTTAGGAGCGTGAGGGCCTCTAGTATGGTGGTCTTGCCGCTCTCGTTTCTTCCGACAAATGCGGCCAGATCGCCTACTGTGATCTCGCCGGAGTCGTGTATGCACCGGTACGCCCTGACTCTGAATTTTCGAAGTCGCATCTAGCGATAGTTGGTAATCAACGATTTAACTGATACGTCAAATTTTTTGATTCATCTTGTCAGATGCCGGCGATCCCGGGCATCTTGGCGGGGGATCCCGGGTCTTGTATGAACTTGATCCCGGAATAGTGAGGTTTCGGAAGCAGTCTGCGGCGGGTTCCGGGACTGCCGTGCGGACAGCATGCGGAAACGCGTCCCAAAAACTATCCGGGATAGCGAGGGTTCAAACTGCAATCTATTTTCACCAGTCTGTTCCCGGGATCACGCGCCAGACAACACTGCTCCCGGGATCACAAAGTCTCAAGACTGCACGCGCCACAAAAACGACACTGTCTGCAAACCACATGCAAAAAACAGTGCCCGCCCAAAGATTTGGCAGAATCTATATAACCTATTTTGATAGTCTCAAGGTGTGATCTCTTTCCCGGCAACAGCGCTCTCCATCGTAATCGCGCTGGCGGCAGCTGCGCTCCTCGCGCCCCTTGCCCATGCAGACGTCTTGGTGGACGGCTCTATTTATGGCAAGTCTGTAATAATCAAGCTTGCAAGCGAATCCGAGGATGTGCGCTATTTCAAGGTGTGGCTTGAAGACGGCATCAAGTTTGACTCATTCAAGGCAGAAAGTGGCTGGACTGGAGAAAAAATACCTGACGGCTCTGTACTGTTTACCGCATCAGACGAGCTTGGTCCGGATAAAAAGGCAAGGTTCGGCCTTGTTGCAGACAAGTCCTTGGAAAAAATCAACTGGCAGGTAGATGGCGCCAACGACCGGATCGGCTCCGGCGTAATCACGGTAGTAACAGATGTAGTGGCAGATGCAGAACCAGAACAAAAGCCCGAGCCGGTGTTCAGGATAATACCAGAGAGGCCAAACATCGGATCCACAATACGCGTGGTAGGCGAATCATTGCAACCGTCTGCCGACTTTGCATTTTACATAAGTAATGAACGGATCGGGGAGTTTGCGACAGGCGGGAACGGCTATTTTGCCGGAACCGCAAAGATTCCATCACACCTGAGTCCCGGAAGGACAGAGTTCCGGCTTGGAAACGGCGATGACGCGATGACGTTTAGCATAATACTGGATCATCCAAGGGGCGCAAGCCCGTCTGTGGCCGGACTCGTGCTAGAAAAAGTCCCGGATACGGTGCACAGGGCCGAATCAATCACGCTGCAGGGGAAGGGGGAGCCCAATACGCGGATAATCATCAAGGTTACGGGGCCTGACGGCATGCTTGAGAACTCGCTAATCTCGGAGACTGATGATGCGGGCATGTGGTCCGTAGATCCCATCAGGATAGGCTTTGACTCTCCGTTTGGATCATACACTGCCACCGTCACAGACGGGCGCCATACCGCGACTGGAACCTGGAGCATCGAGTCTGACCGCGTAATGGACATATCCCCTGTCAAAAAGATCCTCAAACCCGGTGACGTGATACGGTTTGAGGGAACTGCCCTGCCAAACGAGCAGATACACCTTGCAATAGAAAACCCGGATGGAAACAAGGTCGGCACGGAGATCATCACCACAAACGACTCTGGCCGCGTAGAGTACGAGTATCCCACATCAAAGGACAGCAAGCTCGGCTCGTACACGCTGATCGCAATCCAGGGCGACCAGACAGAGTTTGCCCACACGTCGCTTGGAAAAAAACCCGCGTTTGACTTTAACCTAGAGCTTGACAAGATCACATACATCCGCGGCGAGACGATCAAGATTGCAATCTCTGGCGACAAGTCAGACACACTGAATCTGGCAATTCTGAGCGAAAAGGGGGCGACACACAGAGTCGAGTATGACGCGCAGATACGGCTTGATTTAGAGGGTCGCAGCCTGCACCATGTGTATCTGAGTAGCAACTATACCGAGGGGACGTATACTGCCCGACTCAGCAAGGGCAACGTCGGCGACGAGGAAAAGTTCGGAGTCGACCTGGACAGAAAGAGCACCGTACTGGTAATCGGTCCCGTAAAGGACGCATATGCGCGCGGCGAGACCATGCTGATCATAGGCACCACCGCACCTTCTGTCCGCATCAGAGATAACCCCGACCCCACCCATGTCTGCGATATCACTAGAAAGAACATACCGATTATAATACGGCTAGTGGATCCGGACGGGAAGATCATCAGGTCAAAGCCCACGTTCATAGACAACAACTGTAGCGTGATAGACATGTCCTTCAAGATACCAGACGACGCGGTGCTCGGGACATGGAAGACAGTCTCCAACATAAAGACCGCGTCTGCATACGAGCGCACAGGCTCATTCGTGCCTCCAAACAATATCACTAGCATCAACGCCGCTGCCAGGCAGTCATATGAGGGATGCGTCCCGGCAACTGACCTTGGCAAGCTGGTACTGCTTGCGTGCCGCAAGGACGTGGACGGGCCTAATCCGACTCCCGTGCTCAAACTGGTCAGCAAGACGGGTGTAATCGTCTGGGAGCGCGAGACCGCGCTGGTAGATGACATATTTGAAATCTTGAACGAGAAGAGGGGCGTGATCCAGGGACTGGAGGCTGTCGCGCCGTCAAAAACACAGCTCACGTTTGATCACGACTGCGCGGATCCGATAAAGAGACAGCCTCGGAACTCTACGAGCCAGTCAAACCAGACAAAGATAGACCTGCTGGGGATAAAACACGTCTCGTGCTCGTACGGAGAGGTATACAATGCCCCGATGCCCCTGTGCACTGGCTCCCTCGGCATCGACCCCGTACCAAAGCACAACGCCAGCGCCCTGGACAGGTTCAGCCCGGACAGGCAGATCATACTGTTTACGTGCGGGGCGGGAACAGACAGTACGGACAGCGCGATCCGGACCATTACCATGATCGACAGCGAAAAGCCCCGCATATTCCTGGACGGACGCACCGTGGCCAACCACTTTAGGAATGATAAATACATAGAGCCTGGATGGAGGTGCATTGACAATGCAGACAAGAACCCCATACTTCTAAACAACATCGGGCACCTCAACATTGGAAAGCTCGGCGAGCACAAGATAACCTACACCTGCACGGACGCGTCAGGCAACAAGGCAGTCAAGAGCAGGACCATAACCATAGTGGATCCGTGTGACCTTGACAGCTATGCAGACGCGCGCGGCAATATTCCTCGGAACATACTTGGATGCGGGGGAACGGGCATTACGCTGGTAGAGTCCTCTTTTGACGTGGTGGACATACATGGCAAGAACCTGAAAATAATCACAAGTGACGGCGGAAAGGTGGACACGGGGGATCTAGTCAACGTGATTGTAACGGGATCAAAAAAGGGCACAGTAATCAGCATCACATATGAGGACGGCAGGCAGGTGCACAAGTACACGATACAGAACGCCGGCAACGAGGTCGTATACCACTGGCTGACAGACAGGCTCATAGAGCCTGGAACATACACGATATCTGCCACATACGAGGACCAAAAGGCAGAGGCAGAGCACCACATACAGCTGCGGTGATCCCGGGATGCGATCTGACGAGGCTGCCCATGCAATCCTGCCTGCTCCGTTAGAGATATAATGAAACGCATCGCTACCTGACTTGTATGTCAGCAAACCAGATGCCCCCATGGCTGCAAGAGCAGCTCGTAAAGATGCAGCAGGTCCAGCAGAACCTCCAGGGGATTGTGGCTCAAAAGCAGCATCTGGAGATGGAAAAGGCAGAGACTGCAAAGGCTCTCGAAGAGCTGCAAAAGACGGCAGAAGGAGACGCGGTATTCAAGCATGCCGGCTCTGTGCTGGTAAAGTCCACAAAAAAGAAGCTTGTAGACGAGCTAGAGGAGAGGCAGGAGATGGCAAAGACGCGCGCGGCAGTGCTCGAAAAGCAGGAGACCCGCATAAAGGCAGATCTCAAAGAGCAAGAGGCAAAGATAACAGAGATGATGAAGGGCGGCCAGAAAGAGAATCCGCGCAAATAAGATATTAACAAACAGTTCCAGTCTATTTCATGGGCATAAAGGATCTCAGGATCATAGTGGATGAGCGGGAAAAAAAGAGCGGCATTCCGGGACTGCTAGAGTCAGTCGGGGTGCGCCTAGAGATGAAGACACTCCCTGTGGGCGACTATATTGTGGCGCCAGAGACCATAGTCGAGAGAAAGAGCATTCGGGATCTCGTCTCGTCCGTCTTTGATGGACGGCTCTTTGATCAGTGCTCCCGCCTCCGGGATCATTTTAAAAACCCGGTCGTACTAGTGGAGGGAAACATTGACGAGATAGAAGAGGTTGCAGAAAACCCGCTGATATTTTACGGCGCCATATCCACGGTGGTGCTAGAGTTCAAGATACCGGTGATCCCGACGCCGAGCGCGATGCATACTGCAAAGCTTCTAGTATCAATGTGCTCCAAAAAGAACCTGCACAAAGGCCCGTACCTAAAAAAGATCAAAAAGTCTTCTGACTTGCAGCGGCAGCAGCTCTCCGTACTGTGCAGCCTTCCGGGAGTGGGCGAAAAGTTTGCAGTCCGCCTGCTGGAGCGGTTCGGGACGCCTGCGCACGCCCTTGCCGCCACGGCGGCAGACCTTGCAAAGGTGGAGGGGCTCGGAGCGGCGCGCGCCAAGAGGATAAAAAAGACGCTTGACTCTAAAAGCAAGCTTGCAAAAAAGTCAGACCAGACCACGCTTTGAGCTGTTACCCACGAGCCTTTTTTTGAGCAGTGTCCCGCACACGCGGCACTCTGTCCCGTTGCGCGTGGCCCTGCATCCGGGACAGTATCGAATCCACCTGCCCGCCTTTTGTATCCCCCTAGTCATGACTGGCGCCACGCTGATCCCAGAGCTCTCTGCCACGTTTGCCACCGCATAGTCGTCGCTTACCAGCTCGCCGCCAAGCTCCATGCAGAGTGCAATTACTGACATGTCCTGTCTTGAGAGCTGCTCATAGTCGCCTGTTCTCTTTGAGGCCGCGACTGCGGCAGCAGTCGACTCTGCTGCAGGCTCGGCAAGCACCAGCCTGCCCGTCTCTAGCAGCATGTCGAGCGCGCCGTGGTTCTTTTTTATGTGCCTTATCTCGTCGTACACCTGCAGGGTTGTATGGTACTTTGCCGTCGAGCTAAACGGAATCCCGGCATAAAATGCGCTAGCGTCAAGTATCTTAAAAGCCAAGCTTGCTCATCTGCCGGAGACCGCGCTTTTTGAGTCTCAAGAACACAGCCGGCGTCTTGTGCCTCTTTATCGTAATGGTCTCCCCGTACCCTGCAGACTTTACCACCTGGGCATCCATCACTATGCTGCAGTCATGCGAGCAGCTGATCTCTATCTTTTCATCCGGCACCACAATGGACTCGAGCCTGTACACGGGCGCAACGGGTGTGATTATCAGCACGTTGAGGCTCTCATGAAGTATCGGTCCGCCAAGGGAGAACGAGTGGCCAGTAGACCCGCTCGGAGTGGCCACTATGACCCCGTCCATCTTTTGCTTTACCGTGTCGTTTTGGAACTTTATCTCTATCTCAGAGGTCTTTGTCAGGTTTGTCCTGCTGATGTATATCTCGTTGAGCGCAGGCGGGAACTCTTTCCCACCGCATGACGCGACGACTCTTGTCCGCCTGTCTATGATGAATCTGCCCGCTGTGATCTGCGATATGGCCCCGTCAAACTCGTCCATTGTTATCTCTGAGAGTATGCCCCTGTTTCCCCCCACGTTTACAGTCAGTATGGGCGTCTCGTTTTCTAGTCCGCGGAACACGCGCAGCGTCGTGCCGTCGCCGCCAAGCGTCACTGCCAGATCAAGCCTTGCCTTTTTTAGATCCTCGAGAGCCTCTACCTGCAGGGCCCCTTTTACCTCGACTGGTGAGACCGTGTATACTGTGGACTTTTTTGCCAGTAGCTTTTTTACCACGTCTGATGCGGCTTTTTCCGACTCTGCAGATCCCACCTTGCTTATCACCGCGACGCGCTGTAGCTTCAATGCAGTTGTGCCGTCCTGTTTACTTAAAAATGGTATGACCAGACATCTGGAAAAAAGCATAAGTATGAACCTCTCTGACACACCATGTGAGCTATGCGCATCCAGAGGTGCTAGTAGATACGGAGTGGGTCTCGCAGAACAGATCCGACGGGATCCGCCTAGTTGAGGTGGACTATGATCCCGAAAACGGATACAAAAAGGGGCACATAGAGGGGGCCAGCCTCATATGGTGGAGCCGCGACATCAACGACCAGCTCACCAGGGACATAATCAACAAGGGACAGTTTGAGGATCTCATGTCGAGGCATGGCATCAAGAATGATTCAAAGGTGATACTGTATGGCGACTTTAACAACTGGTTTGCCGCGTTTGCATTCTGGGTCTTCAAGTATTACGGCCACGGCGACGTCCGAATAATGGACGGCGGCAGGAAAAAGTGGGAGCTTGAGGAGCGGACATACACTACAGATGAGCCAGATACTGTCAGTTCGTCATACAGTGCAGGGCCACCTGATGAGGGACTGCGGGCGTATCTGTCTGATGTGAGCCGGGCGCTCGGGCGCGAGGACACGGTAATGGTGGACGTGAGATCCCCCGCAGAGTTCTCCGGGCGGGTTGCCGCCCCGCCAGAGTATCCGACAGAGCACGCGCAGCGCGCAGGACACATACCGGGAGCAAGCAACATACCGTGGGCGTCTGCCATTAACGACTCTGACGGGACGTTCAAAACAGCAGACGAGCTGCGCAAAAACTACGCCCCAAAGGGCATCACGCCGGACAAGGACGTGATATGTTACTGCAGAATCGGCGAGAGATCCTCCCACAGCTGGTTCGTATTAAAGTACCTGCTTGGCTACTCGCGCGTTAGAAACTACGACGGGTCGTGGACAGAGTGGGGCAATATGATAGGAAATCCTGTGGAGAAATAACTGGTGCCTGCGGGCATGATGTGAATCGTGCAGATCCGGGAGAAGAGGCAAAACAGGCGGCCGCCTTTTATGACGCGTGACGATGCCTTTTCTGATCGGGCGGGGCGCGTGACGGCAGGTGATCTGGCAGGCGATCACACGTCCCGGGATCGAGCCTGCGCGTAGCGGCAACCCTGAAGAGACCACGCCAGAAAAAAGCGCCGCAGTATTATGATGAAAACAGCATTTTTGGAGGATTCGTGGCAAACGTTCTGTCGGCAACATTTTTAAACAAACCCCTGCTAGACAGTGTGATGTCTCTGCTTCTAAAAGACAGGGTCTGGTCAATGGAGGCCCCTACCGCAAAGCGCGGCGTCTATCCGCTGCACGGATACAAGATAGGTCTGTACCGTCTGCCCATAAAGCTTGAAGATCCATCGGAGATCCGCTCAGTCCATGACGGCCTCAAAAAGACGTTTGAGATGGACATGTATGCAGACAGAGTATTTGCCACATACACCTGGAGGGAGCAAAGCTCTAGGGATCCCGACGCGAAAGGGTACAAGGAGGCAGATCTCTCAGTTACAGTAGAGATAGTGACAGGCGAGGTAGTCGATATCATATACCAGATATTCCCGATTGAAAAGTTTGGAGATCCCAACTGGGTTACTGATTACAGGAAAAAGGCAGACCACTTTGCAAAGATGGTGATTGACACCATACTGCGCAACACGATACTTGCAGACAAGATGGTCTCATACTATGTAAAGACTGAAAAGGTATCAGAAGTGGCCGCGCTTCAAAAGCTCGAAGACCTTACCCCGCTTGCAAAGATAGTGCTAGGCGCAAAGGCAAAGGCAGTAGAGGCAGCAGATGATGCAGAAGAAGAGGACGACTCTGTAATAGAGATACCCGACGGGTCAAAGCCCGGACCCATAGACATCGAGTTCAAGTCAAAGATAAAGGCGTCTACTCCCTATGATGCGCCAGAGCACACCATAAAGACGTGGGGTCGCAAGGGCTCAGGCAACGCGATAATGGGTGTGTGGGGAGAATTTGTATCAGTCGACTATGACATTTGCGTAGCAGACGGCGGTTGCATAGAGGCGTGTCCGGTCAGCGTCTACGAGTGGTTTGACACTCCCGGCAACCCCGGATCTGCCAAAAAGCCACTCATGTCAAAAGAGCCCGACTGTATATTCTGTCTTGCATGCGAGGGGGTATGTCCCCCACAGGCAATAAAGATCTTTGAGCAGAAATAGCACTGTATCACATAATGCAGGCGCGGTGTTTTCCAGAATTTGACAGTGCGCCATCTTGCCCAAGTTCCGCCCCAGAATAATACAGGTCTTGAAACCGACTCCTCGCAAGTATAAATAACTAGTGCCATAAAGCAGAATCATGACCGTCAATCCCTTTATCCAGTTCGTCTTTGATCTGTTTATCGTCTCTGCCGTGATAATCACCGCCTATACGTGCAACTTTTACTATCTTGCATACCTGTCCCGGAGGCGAAAGGACTCGACGCCCACCACTTCCAGCTGGATACCCTCAGTCACCATACACCTGCCCATATACAACGAAAAGTATGTAGCCGAGCGCCTAGTCGACGCGGTGTGCGCGCTCGACTATCCACGCGAAAAGATGCGGATAATGGTGCTAGATGACTCTGATGATGACACGGTGCAGGTGGTAGGCAAGACAGTCGCACAATACGCCAGGCGCGGCTTTCAGATAGAACACGTCAGGCGCGGCACCAGGCACGGCTACAAGGCGGGCGCGCTAAAGCACGCAATGTCCACCACAGATACGGATCTTGTCGCCATATTTGATGCGGACTTTATCCCCCCCGAGTGGTTCCTCAAGCGAGCTATCCCCCACTTTAGCAGGCCTGACATCGGCATGGTGCAGTGCCGCTGGGGTCACGTAAACGAGAACTATTCCGCACTCACACAGGCTCAGGCACTGAGCCTTGACATGCATTTTCTCATCGAGCAAAAGGCAAAGAGCAACTCGCACCTGTTCATGAACTTTAACGGGACTGCCGGCATCTGGAGGAGGGACTGCATCGAGAACTCGGGAGGCTGGCACGTGGCCACGCTGGTCGAGGACTTGGATCTGAGCTACAGGGCCCAGATGAATGGGTGGAAGTGCGTCTTTTTGCCGGACATAGTGGTGGATGCAGAGCTCCCCGTCCAGATGAACGCCGCAAAGAGGCAGCAGTTCCGCTGGGCAAAGGGATCCATCCAGTGCGCCATAAAGCTGCTTGCAGACATTATGATGCGCCGCCGCGTCGCCATAGAGGCAAAAATACAGGCATTCATCCAGCTTACGCGCCACATCGTGTACCCGCTGATACTCGTGCAGTTTCTGGCCCTGCCTGTCCTGCTTGCCGCCCAGATAAACCTGTATGTGGTCAGCTTGGTGCCCGCGCTTACCATAGCCACATACTTTGCAATGGGACCTGGAGCATTTGTCATGATAATACAGCGCATGTACGGCCAGTCGTGGAAGTCAAAGGCAAAGATACTGCCTGCGCTGCTCGTGTATAATGCGGGCATGTCAGTCAACAACACGGTGGCAGTATTTGACGCCGTACTGAGCAAAAAGAGCGAATTTTTGCGCACGCCAAAGTACGGAATCGTAGCAAAGGGCGACGACTGGCGCAACAAGGCGTACAACCTGCCGTTTACCCAGACCACCCTGCTGGAGATCTTCTTTGGGGTGTACGGCGTGATGGCCATCTTTGCCGCCATATTCTCAAACAACCCAGTATTTGTGCCCATCATAGCCTTGCAGACAGTCGGATTCTTTTATATCGCCTCTATGAGCCTCTCGCACACGCGGTTTAAAAGAAATAAATCAAGCCCCATTCACGCAGACAGCGGAGAGAGAATGGCCCGCGTAACATACAAGCTCGCACTTGCCGGCATTGCAGGAATCATCGTCTTTGGCGGATACATGGCCATATCCGGGTACGACTCTGACATCTACCCTCTTGACCGGATGCGGGGTCATATGGACGGAATCCGCGGATCCTCTGACCCGGCTACAATCAGGGCGCATCTGGTGGCAATCCAGGCGGACATGGAGCTAGTCCTTGCAAAGCTTCCAGAGGGGGTAAACAAGGCCGGGGCCCCGTCAAAGAACCCCGTGTGGCTGTTTCCCAACGATTCTACTAACTTTTTGAGGATGAAGGGCGATGTGGATATCATGCTGGCAGGCATTGAAAAGATCTCGGCCATCCCGAGGGACAGCTCTGCATACCACACCGGGATGCTGGACATCAGCGCCAGGGCGCTTACGCTGGACCTCAACATTACTGATGCGACCCCCTACATGTACGTCAGCATTGCAAACATCATATTCAGCACGATATGGATTGCAGCGATACTTGGAATCTTTGCCGCGCTAAAGCACAAAAAGGACCAGCTTCAAGAGGCAGACGCGCCGGGCGTCTAGGATATCCCGAGGTCTGCCCTCAGCTCGTCTACTGCCCTTATCCCGTAAATGTCCCTTACCTGCCTTATCCTGACTGACTCTTTTAGCATGTCCCTTCCGATCGCGTTTGAGAGTATCGAGTAGACATCGCCAAACCGCACCTCCCACCTGTCTGCGCAGTCAAGAATCTTGCCGACTGCCCACTGTCTCACCTCGTGTGGTAGCGGAATCTTTTGTCCAGACTCTATGGAGAGCCGGTCAAACAGGTTTACAATCTCTGCTGTCTGCGCCGCCATCTTTTCGAGGTCTGCTGCCACGCCGTACTTTGACTCTGCGTTCATTCTTATCGACGACTGGAACTCTGAGAGCCTTAGCAGGGCTAGGACCTCTTTGGACGAGTCCTCTGAGGCCTTGCCGGCGGCACCCCTGGTCTGCTGCATCTCTGAGAAGAGCTTTTCAGACTTTGCGTGCATCTCTGCGGCAGCCGCATCCTGCCTCTTTACCGTCTCTGAGACTGACTCTATGCCGTCCTCTATCCTGCCCATCTTGGACTCGATCTCGCCTATCCTGCCTGCCTTTTCAGACACCGAGTCAAACTGCCTCTTGATGCCGTCCACTATTCCTGCAAGATTGTTCACGCCAGAGGATTTCTCAGAGACTGCGTCTATTGCAGCCTTTATCGCCTCTAGCTCTGCGCCAAGCGACGAGGCGGACCGTGTCGACTCGGCAATCCTTGCAAGCTCCTCTCTAAAGCTCTCCACTATCTGCGAGCCTGCCTCTAGCCCCTGCGTCTTTTCAGAGACCTTTTCAATGCTGTCCCGGAGCTTGTCAATGTCCGCCCCGGTCTTTACAATCAAGTCTGCGCGCCCCGAGACATTTTTGAGATCGTCTCGCACCTCGTCTATTCTCTGAGCCATCTTGATTATCATCTCAGAATTGTTCTTTATCGAGTTCATCCCCTCGGCCACCTTTTCTGAGAGGCCTGCCGGACCTGACTTTTGCAGGTCTGCCATCTCCTTGCGGAGCTTTTCTGTCTGGCCGTTTATCTTGTCCACGAGTCCGGACTGCGCACGGACCTCGCGGAGACCCACATAGAGCTTTTGAGTGTCCTCTTCCATCACGCCCATCCTTCTTGACTGCTTTTGGATGTGATCTAGGGTGGTTGCAAGGGAATCGATCATGCCCTTGAGTGATACGAGCACCTTTTGGTTCTCTCCAAAGACCCTTGTCATTACCTTGATCTCCTTTTGGAGGGCCTTGTTCGAGTCAGAGACTGTCGCCACCTTTTTGAGCAGGGTCGCTGGTGTCGGCTCCCTGGGCTTTGCCTTGGGCTTTGGTTTTTTGGCTGCCACTATACCGTCTATTACACCATGATGATAAAAAAGTTGGGTGTGAAAAAAAAGCTACCTGTTTACAGTCTCAGGTTCGTGAAGCAGCTCGTGGATGGTCTTTTCTGCAAGCCCCTCGTGGGACTCGAAAAAGTCCTTTGTACAGTATTCGCACTGGATCATGATTACGGTACCATACCGTACTATTAATATCGCAGGTTATACCGGTATAACCTTGGCAGTCAGATACCCCAGGTCGTATCTCCACATCTAGCTTCGGCTGACCCACTCATCATCCTGCACTGTGCGTGGCAATGTCTGGGAATAAAGACTTTTGAGCATGTGGGCAACTGTTTTTAAACAATTTGACCAAGTGATATCATGCATAGTTTGTCGCTCCAGACGGGACTAGGCGACTCGCTTGGAAGCACGGTCAATACGCTCATAGAAGAGATCACCCCAGAGCTGCCGCACACAAGCTTTGTGACTGATCTGGCATTCATCATGATAATCGGGGCAGTCATCACACTTGCGTTCTTTAAGATACGGCAGCCGCTGATAATCGGATATCTGTTTGCAGGAATGCTTATCGGGCCGCTCTCGCCGTTCTGGTCGTGGGTGCTGCCAGACGGGGGTCTGCCTGCTGACGTGTTTGTAGGCGTCGGACTTCTCTCTGACATCTCTGCGCTCAACTTGTTTGCAGATATAGGCGTGATACTGCTGCTGTTTGTAATCGGGATAGAGTTCCCGTATGCAAAGATAAAGAGCATCGGGCGCGTCGCAATCGGCATAGGATCCATAGGGCTGTTTATGACGCTTGGTGTCGTGTTTTATACGGCAAGCGCCCTAGGTCTCGAGTTCATGGACGCGCTGTTCATCTCTGCGGCGCTCTCCATATCGAGCACGGCCATAATCGTAAAGATACTTGAAGACATGGGGCGCATAAGAAGAGAGTCCTCGATACTGATCCTGGGAATACTCATAGTAGAGGACGTGGTGGCCGTGATTCTCATATCCACGCTCCAGTCGGTGGCTCTGGTGGGTACCGTATCCATCGAGTCGATAATAGTGGTGGTGGTTGTGGCGGCGGGACTCATTGTAGGGACGTTTACTGTGGGGACGCGCGTAATACCGCAGATGATAGACAGGGTTGCTGCAGCAGAGCACCGCGAGATCCTGCTGCTGAGCGTGCTTGGCGTGTGCTTTGGATACGCGCTGCTTGCAAACATTGTGGGACTTTCTGTCGCAATCGGGGCGTTTCTTGCAGGGGTGCTAGTCGCAGAATCAAGGTCTGCCGAGGTGGCCAAGCTTCTCTCTAGCCCCATCAAGGACATGTTTGTGGCTATATTTTTCATCTCGGTGGGGGCACTCATGGACGTCTCGCAGCTGGGAGACTATATCCTGGTGGCGGCAGTCCTGATTGCTGTGGCCACTGTTATGAAGCTTGGAGGCAGCATGATCGGAAGCGTCCTGTTTGGACAGAAGCGATCCAATGCAATGCGCTCGGCATTCACGCTTGCTGCCCCCCGGGGCGAGTTCTCGATAGTCATAGTAAAGGTGGGCGTCGACATTGGGGCGGTGAGCGCATTCTTGTTCCCGCTGATCGGGATAATCTCGATAATCACGGCCTTTTTGTCGCCGTTTCTGGTGAAGATAGGCGACAGGCTGGTGCCTGCGCCGGAGAAGAAAAATGCCTGATGAACTCGACAAGATGATGGGCCGCGCCCATGACGGCGTGTCGGTATTTGACTTTGAGGGCAGGAGCGTCCCGTGCATTGTGATAGGCGAGTCCAAGTACGCGGAGATGGTCTCAAAGGCAGCAGGCAAGTCGCTTGCAATCAACACCGATTTGAACATACTCTATGACTGTATGGGGCACGTCTTTGTGGATGTAACACTCGGGTTCTCAAGGGGCGGGATGGTCGAAAAGTTCCTCATTGACGCGCAAAAAAACATCGGGTTCTTTGAGATGCTCGCAGAGACTGCAATGCTTGCCATGTCTTCAGACTCTGGGACAGGCAGCGTATTTATGATACAACTGCCGCGGCCAGAAAAGGCACGTGACGCCCTAGATCTGATACGCAATGCCATGACAGAAAGTAATGGTGCAGTTACCGGGATTTGAACCCGGGTCCCTAACTTGGCAAGCTAGAATATTAACCAAACTGTACTATAACTGCAACACCGCTAGTTGGCCGAGTTGATATTAAACTGTTTATCTTTGTGATTATGGCGGGCTCGTCATTACATGGTTGGACCTTATATACGGGATACGCATCTGATGTTTTCCAGACGATGATTCGTACGCGTTATCTGACCGTGTCTCTTCCTGTGTAGCTCAATTTTTAACCATGACTGCGCAACTTTGTGCATGGATGAGAGGCTCTTAAAGGTGCTAGAGCAAAAGGTGCAGGATGCGGCATCTCAAAGCGGGCAGGTTAAAAGACTTGCAGGCCTGCTTGCAGAAGGGCAGGAATCGTTTGTGTTCGGGGTGCTAGTCGGTAGAATTTACAACTCGTTTTACTACCAGTCTAAAAGGATACTGGGTCGCGAGCCGACAGATGCAGAGTTTGAAGAGTTTCTAGATTTTGTCAGAAAGAACAGATCCAAGATTGGCTCACGGTGACGGCTTGTTCCACTCTATCACCTTTATGGTGGGAGTCCCGGATATCTTTACACAGGATTTTTTTAGCGCCTTTTTTGCGGCGCCAAGGTGCTCTGCATTTACATAAATCTCCATGATGCATTGCCCCTGTCTTACCCTTGCTCCGAGGCTTGTTGCCTTGCCCCATGCCCTTCTCATGCCCTCTGATATCCTGTCTGCTCCGGCAGTTGCAATCTGCTTGTTCTCCCTCAGGAGGTTGTGCGGGTATATGCGGAGTCTAGAGTAATAGCCTGTCTCGCCTGCCGTCTTTTCAAGCGTCTTGTTTGCCGTGAGCCTGGTGGACTCTATTGCCACGTGGCGGAGCTGTATCTTTTCATTTACGCACAGCTGCACGCAGTACTTGTACGTGTCTCTCTTGCCGCCCTGGAACTTTGTAATCTTTATCTGCGGCTTGCCCTTGATGAACTCCTTTCTGGTGAACACCTGGCCGTTGCCCTCCCTATAGTTGGCTCCGTGCATGTACTGACAGGCCCGTATTCCTATATTTTAACGGTTGGTAGCCGTCTATGGCGGAATTGAGAATTTGATGGGCACTGATCGGGCTTGCACAACCATCTGATGTTATATGTCTGCCATGTGTATCTGAGCCATGACTGCATCTGACTATCCAAACCTGCTATTTATCCTGCAGGATCTTACCATCGGCGGAAGGACCCGGATACAAAAATATGGGTTTCAGATTTACCAGCACTATAAAGATGAACTACAGGAACATGACTTTTACTCTGACTGGAAGCCGTATCATTTTGGCCCGTACAGCCAGAGACTGGCAGTTGATCTGTCCTCTGCAGTGGATCATGGCTATATCCAAGTAGACGATGGCATGAATGAAGATTCAAAATACAAACAGTACTGTCTTGGCATCAAGGGCAGGAATGCGTACCGCAGTCTGCTGGCAGACAATCCATTTCTCAACGACATCCACGAGTTGCTTGTCAGCCTACAGCGTCAATCACTCATGAAGATTTTAAAGCAAATTTATCTGGACTATCCACAGTATACCGTCCAGAGCCAAATCAAGCATAAAATTACTGATTGAACAGACGCCACTTGTCTACTGACACCAGACGAGAACCTCCCTGATCCAAAAAAATAGGCATGCTGTCTTGCATTGTGATTGATACCGCCTGCAAAACGTGATTTTGCACGTGGCTTTCATTCGTGACATGAATGCTTATATGGAAAACACCGGCCTCCGTCCGTCATGGAGCATATCCCGCCGGTCACCGGCCGCATGATCTCAGGTCAGGCGTGTATCTCTGACAAGTCCATGATGCGCGAGCTAGAGGCAGGCGGCTACGGCGAGATGCAAGGGGACAAGATGTTCCTCAAGCAGTTTGAGGCGCTGTACCTGCTATACACGGGACGGCTGAATCTGGGAAAAAAACAGACTGACTTTGACTCGCTTTTGCACCGGTGCCAGGCCGACGATCCCGGGATCCTCACAAAGTTTCTGATATACCGCGACTTGCGCAACCGCGGGTACGTGGTCAAGGACGGCTTTGGATTCGGCTCTGACTTTAGGGTGTACGAGCGCGGGCATTTTGGGCAAAAGGGCGCAAAGTTCCTTGTGTTCGGGCTAGACGAGGGGCAAAAGGAGAAGATGGGGGCGATGCAAAAAAAGATCAAGGAGATAATCCAAATGGGAAAAGAGCCGATAATGGCAGTAATTGAGCGCCGCGGCGAGGTCATATACTACAAGATCAACAGGATGAACTTTTACGAGAATGCCTAGTAGCGCGTTACCCATTCAGTGGAGTATTTTAGCAGGTTGTCCTCCTCTGCGTCCATAAAGTCGTGCACCTCTACATAGTTGGTCTTGTTCTCCCAGAGGTTCTCAAAGTCCCTCATCTTTCTCTCCACCCTGGTGCTGTCGTTCCATGACGTAAACACATCGACTGACTCAAAGTCCCTTGTCTGCGTCGAAAACGACTCGCCGGACGTCCCGGTAAACGCGACTGACTGCCCCTGCACGTCGCTGAATATGCCTATCCTCTCTGAGAACGAGTCTGCCACCTCTTCGGAGTTTGGTATGGCCACCTTTAGCTCGATCTGGCCCCGCTCCACGGTATCTTGGAGGCTCTTTATCTTGGCATTCTTGATGAGCTTGCCCCCAAAGGACTTTGATGACTTTGAGAATATCTTTGAGAGCACGTTGAGATCCTCCGTCCTGAACCTGTGGCCAGTAATCATCCTTATCTTTGCCTTTCCCATTGCAAAGTTTTCAAACGCCATTGATATGGTAATCAACGTGTGAATGGACAAAAAATCCACGCACCTGTCGTACCTGACGCAGTTGCTCAGGCAGGGAAAAAAGAACTCTGATACAATGTCGTCCTTGTCAGAGCGGTACTCTTCTTTTAGGTCTATCTCCCTCAAGCTCAATGCTGGTAAACGCCGTCCGTATTATTTAAAGAAACAACCGAGTGCTCCCATCGGGATTTGAACCCGAGTCTTTGGCTTGAGAAGCCAAAATGCTTAACCGGACTACACTATAGGAGCTTGATACGGTGCGAGCCCGTTCTCAATTTAAAGGAAATGCTTTGAATGAGTTTGTAAATTTTTACGGCTCGCTTCATTTATAGAAAATCCTCCCGCATGTCACGCATGGATGCAAAAAAACTTTTGGCAGATCTCGGCATGTCCGGGCATCCTGCAGGACTCGCCGGCTGTCGCGCGTCAGGCGGGCATTTTGAGGCATGCGCGCATGACATAGTGGTCTTTGACGGGGGCTCTGGCTCGGAGACGGCAGAGTCAGGCGGCGAGACGGCAGTCGTGCGGCACGCGTCGCTGTCTGAGACACGCTCAGGACGCCTGCTTGGGTATGACAGGATGCAGGTAATCTGCGACGAGTCGTGGGAGCTGCACATGCTGCTGGCCAGGATAAGTCAGAGGCGCCAGATGCTGTATGCGGATCATACCAGACACTGCCTTGTCGAGTCGCTACTCTGCTGCCAGAAGAGCAGGCAGCACTCTGGCGTGCCAGGCTCGTGCTGGCAAAAGTGCGCCTCGTACTATCTGGCAGATGCCATCTGCGCTCTCAACTCTGGCGTCCCGGGATCATCACACATGCTTGATGCCCTGCGCGGCATGCAAAAGGCTGGAGGGCATGTAGAGACCGTTACAAGGACAGTAGGAACAGAGCGCGCAACGCCGACACTGCTTGAGCGCATGTCAAAGTCCGCTGTGGGGCTTGCAGACATGGCAGGACTGGTCTCCAAGACAATCGGGTCAAAGTGCGCATATCTCATGAAAAACTCAATGCCGTCGGACTGTTACTTTTACCTGTGCTATTCAAGCAGGGAAAGCTTTGTGAGTCTGATGGGCGCATCCGGGAAAAAGCCCGACATTGAACACATCTCAAAGACGGCGTTTGACATCGAGTCAGATCCCAACATGGTGATGCAGCACGTAGAGCTTGTAGAGGCGTCATGCAACGAGTTGCTAGGCGAGTCACATCAAAAGTAATGCCATGTGCGCACAGACACTGCATCCGAACTTGTGATTTTACCCGGATCTTCCACTCCGGCAAAAATCTTACCAGTCCAAACCGCGCAGTGGATCAAATCACCGGCGCACTGAAATCTGGACAGGTACGACCATAACCCATATAGCATCGCAGTATAAAGCGTACTGCATGTCGGCGCTAATAGGATATGTAATCATGCCTTTTATGGTCCTTGCCACCGTCATGTCATTTTACAATCTTTACGGACTCTTAAAGACTGCAAACCTGAGGACGCCGGGAAACTTTGCCGTGATCGCATCACTGGCGTTTGTGGCCTGCGGCTGCGTCTGGGTGTGCTATGTGATCTGGGAGACATATCTGTAGGATGGCTCTAGAATACTGCCTACGATCGGGCAAAAACGCCCGTTCCACGCACGCCTCGTGCGGGAACAAAGAGCTAACCTTTTAAAACAAGTACGCCGTTGGTAACTCATGGTAGATCAAGCATGTGGATGCGAAGCCGCCAGCGGCGATCCTGATTATGCGTGTGACTGTGCAATGCAGGGACACTGTATATGCAGCGCTGACTGCAAGTGCAAGACTGACGTCTGCAAAGAGGCCACAAAGGCACTCTAACTGGTAATTTTTTTATTTTTTTTATTCTTCTTCCTCATCTAGACCCCATGACTTTACAAGCTCCTTTTGGAACTTGTCTGCCTGCTTTTCATCAAGGGCAAAGCCGCAGTTCTTGTGGGTGGGAACTACGGTCATTCCGTCAAGCTTGAACTCGACTTCGTACACAAATTGCCTCTATATTTGCCTTTGAGACGTAATACGAATATTGAACAACGTTTAACTATTGGTTTTGCCTATTTTTTACAGGTTGAAGACCTCTCTGTTCATACTATCTGCCATGTCCGTACTGCTAGCTGCAGGCATTGCGCCGGCGTACGCGCAGTTTCAGTCCGGCGGCGTGGACAAGGCAGGATCATGGCACGTGGGCGAGGGCCTCAAGCAGGGGGACTATTTCTACTATTCAATGTGCTATGTGGACTACAAGGAATGCGTAAATTTTGAGATGGAACTGTGGATAAAAGGGGACGTGCAGTCCGGCTCTGAGACAAAATGGCTTGCAGAGGCCGTGGTGTATGACGGCAACAAGGTGGTAAAGGGCGAGATTGAGCTTGGAAAGATTGCGCCAGAGCCGACAGGTGGAAGCTCCGAGCTTGGAGTGTACAGGGGGGCATTCAAGTCCTCAGTTGTGTGGCTGTCTGCATTTGCGACTGCCGACACTGGCACAAGCGGCAAGGGGCCCAAAGAGTTTGCCGCAAAATCCTGGGGCAAGATTGGAAACATTGGAGGCGAGCAGGTGATCCCGATGGCTCTAGAGACAGTCAGAACTCAATCTGGCACATGGGATACGGTACTGGTGGGATGGAAGACGGGAGGAGTCACAAGCAAGGTCTGGATTGTAGACGAGTTTCCGTTTCCGGTAAAGGCAAAGACGTTCACACACGTATCTGAGGGGATCGCGCCAGTCGAGTACGAGTTTGAGCTTGTGAAATACGAGGAGAACGTGCAGCAGAGCCCGTTTGCAGACGTAGAGCCTACCGGACAAGAGTTTGTCGGCAGGGGATGCGACACCGGCATTGAAAAAGAGGTGACCATAAAGCGGTCCACTGCAAACTTTGACTATCAGATATACGCATTTTACGGCCCTGCAGAACCTATCCAGGGGTGCCCCATGGAGTGGCTAATCAAGTTCATAAGCAAGTACGATGACACAGAGTTCCTAAACCAGGTGCATTTTGACTTTTTGGTGCTAGAAGACGACCGATCCATCAAGAGATCCATCGCAAAGGAGGAGGGCAGGCAGTTCCTGTACTCGCCGTCAGGCCAGTACGAGCTTGACATGATTGTAAAGGAGAGTCCGGGGGATGTGACCTATACAATACTGGTGTACGGTCTGGCTCCAGAAAACTGGGTTCCTGATGCGACGCCTGACTATCTGGAGATCCCGGTCTTGATACTCCCAAGTGATTCGGGTTATGTGCAGCCGACACCGCCGGTATCCGCGCCGACACCGCCCGTGACCCAGCCAACAGAGCAGACCGCGGTTCCAGACTGGATAAAAGACACCACCAAATTATGGATAGACGGCGACATTGATGATGCGACCTTTGTAAACGGCATACAGTTTCTAATCAACAAAGGTATAATCGTGATCCCGCCTACTGCTCAGGGCTCGTCTGACTCTGCAGAGATCCCCAGCTGGATAAAAGACACTGCCAAATTATGGATCGACGGCGACATTGATGATGCGACCTTTGTAAACGGCATACAGTTTCTAATCAAAGAGGGAATCATCTCCCTGTCCTAATACATTCAAATTGACTCTGTTTATGACGAGACTGCGATGACTGGCCTCTTTTTGTACCCAAAGCGCCGCCTCAGAAAGCTTATACGGGACGGCGAGTACGCAGAGGCGGTAAAATTCGGCGAGAGCATAAGGGGGAACTTTGAGGGGGATCACGACTTTATGTTCATCATGGGCAGCATCTATTACATGGTGGAGGACCCAAGGAAGGCGCTTGACTATTTTGAAAAGGCGGCAAGCCTTGGTGAGGACGTCGAGACGCTAAAGCTAAAGGCAAACGCCCACCTGGATATCGGGGACAAGGACGGGGCAGAGCAGTGCTGCAGGCAGGTTCTCAAAATCGACCCAAAAAACCCTGAAGCCCAGTCGCTACTTGAAAAGCTAGAGGCGCTCTAGGACTTTAGCCCGTACGCGTTCTCCATCAGCCAGTCGCAAAATGCCGTGACATTCTCGTCAAACTCTGTCCAGATGTGCAGAGAATGCGGCAGCACGTCTATCTTCCAGGTATTGGTGTACACCCTGACGCCTTCCTTGTTCTCGTACATGTACGCGTCTTCTGTCTTTACGTCCCCTAGCAGCTCTACTGCCTTTTTCTTTATGAGCTCCCGGTCTATTGGGAATCTCTTGCGGTCATAGTCGATTATCATGCTCAGATCCCTTTTTCCATACATCTCTGACTCTTCAATCCTGCCCTCCTTTGGAAAGTTGACTATCAGCTTTATGCCGTATCTGGCGCCGACCTCCTTTCCAATCTCCACGATTCTTGTGTATGCCTGCCCGGGACTCTTTTTGAGCAGGAAAGTTATCTGGGCGAGATCCTTTTTGAGGCTGGCCTGCAAGTCTGCCGTAATTTCAGAGAACACTGCTGGTGTGTATGCGGTATGATATTAAATGATTATGTCCAGGACTATTTCAGATCCCTGTCTTCTTGCTCGCCTAGCCACTTTAGCGTCTCTAGCATGTCGCTCTTTGACATCTTGCCGTCTTGCACCATCCTGCTCATCTCTGCCATCTCTTTTCCGTGAGTCTTTTTGTAGTATCTGTCCACGGTTCCGGCCTTTGCGGCAAGCAGGAACATCCTGTGGACTGCCTCCATGTCGCTTATCTCGCCGTTTCTTGCAAGCGCAAATATATCATAAAACTCGTCTGTGTGCCTGTCTATCATGTATGAGACGAGCGTCTTTTTCTCCTGTCCTAGCAGCCTCTTAAAAAAACCCATCATCTGATAGCGGGATCTGCTCTTAATATTCATAGCTTGCAGCCAGAACCTAAATCATGCCACCGGAATGGTTTTTTTAGAGCCACCAGATATGTCATGTATGGCAATGCCGATGGACTATGACGGCATGAGGACAGACGACTCTTCAGAGCGCACAGACAATGTAGACGAGTACAGGCGCACGTGCATCGACTTTGTCGAGGATATATCGCACGACTATGAGGCGTGGGTGGACTATTACAAGCTCCCAAAAGACGAGGATGATCATAGGCGCAAGGGAATACAGGCCACGATAACCCGCACCAACGAATGGATTGCAAAGGTGGCCCAGTCAATCAAGGCAGTAGACGTGGTGATGAACGACGGGATTCAAAAGATGGCCGAATCCACTGCAGGCAAGCCGCTGGAGTTTGGCGTGTTTGTAAACTCCCGGTCAAGCTATACCGAGGCCAGCCCGGGCGTAATCGACATCAACGTAAAGGCTCATGGAAGAAAGGGGAGAAAGATGAACCTCGGGTTCCACTTTAAAGACGACAGGTTCCGCATCGAGTCCACCTGTGGCGCGTACATTGAGGAATCCGACCTGCCTGCTGACGGGTTTGAAACGATGGACATACACCTAAAGCTGCATGCAGAAAATGCAAAACGGCGCGACGTGGTCTCCTTTACGGTCACGGTAAGCGAGATAGAAAACGGGGTCGAGATAGACAAGCGGGGCCTGTCTACAATCATACATCTGGTGTGACTACCTTACAAACTCTACAAACTTGCCGGTTCCCTTTAGCTTTACAGAGTTGATCTCGCCTAGATCCTCAAAGTCGTTCATCTTTAGGCGATCCTCAGACAGGGTGTACAGGACGTCGCCAATGTAAAACGTCCTTCCGCCTATCTCTATGTACTCGTATTGGTTCAGGTACGAGTGGACTATCTTTCCCTTGAGGACAAACCCGTCCTCATCAAGATCAAAGACGTAAAAGCCGTTCCAGAGGTCATCTGCAGCCCCAGAGCCGGACACGCCATCAAGACTGCTGACAAATCCTGTTATGGGAATGGAGAGTACCCCTCTTTCAAAAAAGAACGCCTTGTGGTCATCTAGGGCATCAGAGTACGTGGAATCCTCCCCTATTACTATGTCTGCGGCAACTTTTGGATTTGCCACGTCTGCCACGTTGAACAGGGCGATCTTTATTCCAAGCTGCCTGACCCAGCCGTCCTTGTTAGTTGTGTCCCTGCCTATGCCGATCACGTGATCCTCGTCATACGGGTGCAGATAGTTTGAGAATCCCGGGATCTTCAGCTCGCCTAGTATCTTTGGAGTGTCAGACGACAGATCAATCACAAAGAACGGATCAACTTGCTGGAACGTCACAAGGTACAGCCTGTCTCCCATGAATCTGGCAGAAAAGATGCTCTCATCTGGGGCTATGTTCTCCAGCTCGCCCACGGTCTTCATGTTCTCATCTAGCACGTATACCGCGTTTGCAATCTCCAGACTTCCTCTTGAAGTGTATGTCTCTGTAGTGGTTGCAATCCTGAATCTGTCGCCGTCCTGGTCCATCGAGAACTGGTTGAGCAGCATGCCTGGAACTATGCCCCTTGCCACGTACTCTGTATTCTGACCGTCAAGTGATATCTTGTGTATTATGGTCCTGACGGCATCCTCTTTAATGCCCGAGTCGTACTTTTCTGTGGCATCTCTGATCCTTTCAAACAGATCCTTTCTGTCCTCATCATCCATCCTGTTGTACTGGTCCTGCAACAGGTTCGCTATCTCTGCCCATCCGGCCTCCCCGTCCCGGGATCTGATCTCCCCTATCTTTTCTTGCAGATCTTTTGGGAGCAGGGGCACTACCGCCCCAAAGAACCTGTCCTGTGGCGAGTCCTCCAGCACATCAAAGACTATGTCTTGCAGATATGCAAGATACAGGTGGTCCTCAGATACGTAAAACGTCCCCGTATATCCCATGAGGTACGTCTCTGAGCGTATAGAGCCGTCGGCTATGTCTATTGCAGTTATGGTGTTAAACGCAGTCAGCCTGTCCGGCGTGTCAAAATAGTACGCCTCTGGAGTCATGACCGGGACGGCATCTTCTAAAATGACAGGAAACGCCGGGTCCTGATACCTCACGTCCGTGTTTGTCACAAAGTATGCGTGATCCCCGATCATCCTTGCGTCCCTGAAATACCCGTCAATCGCATAGTCCTTTAGGATCTCCGGGTTTTTCTTGTCCGAGACGTCGACTATCAGGGCGTGGGTTGCAGGAACCGAGTACGTGCGCGGCTCGTAGCCAAACTCTGGGATCTCATCCCTGTCTGTCTGGCCGTCATAAAATATCACCAGCCTGTCCCCGTTTAGAAACATGTTCTCTATGCTCTTTGACTCGATGTCAAGCGCAACCTTGAGTACAAGCTCTGCTGACTCTGCAGGGTACGCGTCAATTATGGACAGCGTCTTGTCCAGTACAATGTAGACGTACTTTGCGTCGTTTTTGACATAGTCTGGCTCGTCTACGTCTCCTACCTGTACGTTAGTCGAGGAATAGTCAGGGGACGAAGTCGGCGCTCCTGACTGCTCGAGTCTGGTACTTTGAAGATATAGAGCATCATCTAACGCGATACTTGAAAATTCGTCTGGCCCGCCACTCGTCCATTCGGTATCCCCCCCATAGTACGGATAGCCGTCTAGCATGACTGATGCCGAAATTATCTCCTCTAGCTCGCCTTGCGATGATATCTTTTTGATCTCATGCGTCCCCTCGAAATTCCCTGAGAATGACTTTGGAACATGGGCTATCTGCGGCTCTGCCCGGAGCTGGTTAGTGGCGCCTCCGGCATCGACAGAGTATATGGCATACATTGCGCCCGCCGTGGCAACCACGGACACTATCACGGCTATCGGTACCATCGTCTTTGCATCCATGTGGTATCTACGGATGTTTTGAATAAAAGGTTTAGTGAAATTCTGATTTTACCAAACAATTTACATATACCGAGAGCCGTCAATCGTGTACAATGAGTGCAGACGAGCCTGCAGGCGATCTTGAAGAAAAGATAAGGATCATGGCAACAGACGACGAAAAGATAAAGTCGTTTGGCGAGGTGCTCACAAACGACTCGAGCCGCGAGATACTGCAGCTGCTCTTCAATGACAGGCTGTCTGCGGCGCAGATTGCCCAAAAGACAGGCATCTCTTTGCAACTTGCAAGGTACCATCTGAACAAGCTTCAGGATCTCGGCGTGGTAAAGATATCCAGAATAGAAAAAAACTCCAAGTCCCAGGACATGAAGATATACTCTGCTACAAAGTTCAGCATTGTAATAGTGCCGCCCAAGCTCTCAGAAAAGACCAAAAAAAGCAAGATGCTAGTCATGTCATTTAGACACATCTACAAGGTGGCCGGATTCGGAATAGCGGCGGGATTCTCAGGACTGCTCTCGCTTTCTGCGCTGTCAGAGCGCCAGTCTGCACAGCCTGCAATCGAACCAATTCCCGGCCCCCTTGATGACTCTGCAGATCAGATGGTCCTAAAAGACGAGTATCAGCTCTCCGGGTCGCTGCAAGCCGAACCTGCCACATCCGATGATGGACCAATCCAGTCGTCTATAGACCACGCAGTCGAACTTCAATCACGTCGTATAGAATCAGAACCTGCAGCAGACACGTATCTCTCAGATGGGACAGGCGGTACAATGCCCCAAGTCTCTTTGGATGATCGGGCGTACGATTTTATAGCAAACTCCGAGCCGGCGCTGTCTGCGGATCTCTTCTTGCCGCTTGCGGCACTGACGGGAGTTCTTGCCGTACTGGCAGGATACTATCTGTGGCGGCTGTTCAAGACAAGGGTTCCGGCATGACCCTTATTGCCACGCGCCTCTCCCTGGCGCGCCCCTCCCCGGGATACTTTAGCTCTGAGACTATTCTTGAGACTCGGGAATCTGCTACAGACGCCCTTCCGCGTATGGTGCGCCCGTCATACCTTACCTCCACTGAGGGGTCTGCCAGGGCATTTTTGAACCAGTCCCCGTCTGGCCTGTGCCTTGAAAAATACATGCTGCCCTCGTACACCACCACGCGGAGCCGTACTGCGTGCGGCCTGCCTGTCCTTCTGCCCCTTGTGACTAGCACCGCGTAAGACGGCTCCATGCCGGCAGCTGCCTGTCAAGTAATTTAACCCCATTGCTAGAATTTCCTGATATCCGGTATGATAAGCAAACCCCGGGATTACGCACCATGTCTACAAAACTTGAAGGAATGCCCTCGCACACGGCGACAGCCGACACCTTTACTGGAAAAAAGGTCATAGACAGGGAAGGCATCGAGTACGGCAAGGTAAAGCACATCCACATCAACCAGGACACGCTTGCAGTCTGCGGCGTAACCATACGTCAGGGATTTCGCAAGGACTATTACCTCTCTGATGACTTTATCGACAAGTTCTCAGAGGAAAAGCTGCTGCTTGGCAGGGCTCCGATAAGGACCGGAATTCCGGTAGTCGATATTGACGGCCACAAGATAGGCAAGGTAAAGCGCCTGCACAGGAATCCGGACACCAACGAGCTCGAGTCAGTCGAGGTCAGATACGGTCTGGCCCACTCAAAGATACTCTCAAAGACTGAGATCTGGGGCATTGGAGAAAAGGTCATACTGCGGATGACCAAAGACGAGTTCAAGAAATCAGAGTCCTAGTCTGTCTTTTTCACGCATGCAGGACACACGGGAACCCCCTCTAGCACTGTTATCTCTACATTTGATGCGTGGCATACCTGACAGAGTCCCCTCATAAGGCAGGCGCGTGATGCGCTCCTTAAATTCATTGCCCGTCCGGCAGCGATCCGTTTTTGATCGCAGCTGATCTGAATCGGTGCAGACCTGAATACTCAAAAAGTCCAATGTCATACTGGCAAATGTCCATACCATGCAAGGCTTGGATCCGGGCCCCTCGGATGATCGGGATTAACAATTTATAATCACGCAAGGCGATCAGCGCGTGCACTCGATAGAGACAAGATCCCTCACAAAGTCGTTTGGTAATATGACTGCAGTAGACGACGTCTCGATGACCGTACAAGAAGGGGAGATATTCGGATTCCTCGGACCCAACGGCGCAGGCAAGAGCACCACCATGATGATACTCACCACGCTGCTCAGGCCCACGTCCGGCCAGGCGCTCATAGCGGGACATGACGTGTCTACTGACCCAAGGCGGGTGCGTGAAAACATCGGGTATGTCCAGCAGGAGACCACTGCTGATGAGTACCTTACGGGCAGGGAGAACCTGCTGCTTCAGGCAAGGCTCAGCCACATGGAAAAAAAGGACATCGACTCGAGAATAGACGCGGTGCTTGCCCTAGTCGAGCTTGAGGACAGGCAGAACGATCCCGTGGTGGTCTATTCGGGCGGCATGAGAAAGCGCCTGGACATTGCAGGCGGCCTGCTGCACCGCCCAAGAGTACTGTTCCTTGACGAGCCGACTGTCGGCCTTGACATCCAGACCCGCACAAAGCTCTGGGAGTACATTAGGCGCATCCACACAGAGTCGGAGATGACCGTATTTCTGAGCACCCACTATATGGAGGAGGCAGACAGGCTCTGCGACCGCATCGGAATCATCGACTCTGGGCGCATACAGGTAGTCGACTCGCCTGAGAACATGAAAAAGGGGATGGGTGGCGAGATAATATCCATTACAGTCGATGCGCGCAACGACATGTTCCTCTCTGCCCTCTCTGCCATGAATCAGGCCGAGGTGACAGGCGACGGACAAAAGATAAAGATACTCACTTCAGACGGGACCCGCCTCATGCCGGATATATTTGAGGCGGCGCTAAAGTGCAAGGCAAAAATCGAGTCCGTCTCGCTTGAGCGGCCCACTCTAGATGACGTGTTCATCTCATACACGGGACGCCAGATACGCGATGAGAGGTTCAACCGCCAGCGCGAGCACGCAAAGATGCGGAGGCTGCGCGCGTGATATACGACACGCGCACAATACTGTGGCGCGAGCTAAAGCGGTATCAAAAGTCAAGGAGCGGCGTGCTCATACGCCTCATACAGCCGGTGGTGTGGATAATAGTGGTGGGAAACACGTTTTCTGGAAC
>RHFB01000017.1 GCA_003724285.1 Nitrosopumilus sp. H13
TTTGCATTAAATGGAAGGACAGTAGATGTTGTGGACAACTTTCACACAGAGTTTGATAAAGTCACGGCTACAATCGGGCAGCTAAACACCGCAAAGGCAAAGGTATACACTGACATGTCCCTCGATACCATTACCCTGTCGCTCGGGGTGCCAGAGCCCTCGCGCGTATCTGACGCAGAGGCGCAGATAATGATAAAATTGAATAGAAACTATCAAAGCCCCGCAGAGTATGACATTATAGACATTATACACGAGCAAAAAGAAAAGCTGGTAGAGGAATCGGACACTACAATATCGATTGAAAAGGTTCCATGCATGCCAGACTCTGAGAGAAAGTGCCACGAGCTATCCATATCATTCAGGATTACAGCCCCGCTAATCCATGACGTGCTGGCAGTCTCTGCAATGGATACGGACAGGAGAAGCACCACCACATACATCAACGACGGAGTCGACTTTGAGGGCGAGCCGCTACTTCCATTACTCACGCACACCATATTCTCCAAAAAGGGCAATCAGCACCCGGTAGAGATAACATATCTAACACAGCCAGACAGGAGGTACAATTTGTGGTCTGACCAGCACGGATTCACGTGGATGAAGAACTCGTACGGCTCGTGGTTCCAGATTACCCATGCAGACTTTGAGCGATTACAGGACACCCATGCAAATGTAATGACTCGATCCCACAGCAGCTTTGAAGACCTGGTGGAAAAGGAAAAAGAAAAGGCAAGGCAGGTCTTTGATGCTGAATCGATAAAGAGCACGGTAGGCGAGTCATTTAGCCATGATGCCCCGGTAAGAATTGACAAGCTTAAAGACCCTGTAATACTTGAAAAGCTGCGAATAGCAGAGCTTGCCGCGCTAGAATACCTGGAGAGCCGCTGATGCAGGCATCTAAAAGCGCGACTCTAAACCCGTGCAAAGGAACATGCAAGTCATTTACCAGAAGAAAGATCTTGCGTGCAAAGAGGTATGTGTCAGGCTTTGTACGGTGCAAGCGGTGCGTGATCTGGATGGACCATACCACGTGCCACTTTTCTGGCGGGAGTCCGGCCACCCCGGGATCGTCTGGATGGTACTGCAACTGCTGCAACACAAAGGTGAGGATGAACCCGCGCCTGAACATCTCCAAGAGGCTGTTACGGGAGAGCCAGGAGCTGGCAGGCAAGAGGGTCGCGTACTAGGCAGTATCCGGACTTTGTGAATATGCCGCCAAGTGCGTTCAAATCAGACTGATCAAGAATTGCCAAAAGATTGTACGCTGATGCGCCATCCCATACGAGACAGCGCCCGGCACATCTGCAAACTAGGCAGTCCCAAACTGCTGCAAGGTAGCTGCCATGATTGGCAAAAAAGACAAGATTCAGAGGCTCCTCTTCTCAAGGCCATCGGCCACGCTCCATTTCACGCCCGTGCCGCCGCGAGCTTGCAGATTTGTGCCAATGCCTGACTATATCGCCGGTTGCATGAATGCCGGGGCAGAAAACAGGCCATTCTGCAGGTGCAAGACCCCCACGTTTTAATTCCGGGCCGGCGTAGCACTGCCGGTAATCTATGCGCGGTCTCTGTCACAAGTGCTTCAAATCAGGCGTCGAGCTGACGCTCTCAAAAGGCATGATTCTGTGCAGGGACTGCCTTGATGCAAAAAACTAAATCAGAACCGCCGCAGCCCAGAGACATGAAGGCGGCCATTTTCTCCCACGGAGCAGTGGATACGATCACCCTGGACGGCTCTAGGTACGAGCAGATAGGGGGGTCTGCATGCTATTGTGGAATCACTGCAAGGCGGTTTGGCTTTGACGTTGACCTTGCTACCAGGGTCGGTCCTGACTTTCCTGTACAGTATCTGACAGAAAACGGCATCAACTTGCTGCACCACGAATCGCAGAAAAAGACCACCCGCTTTTCCATCGAGATAAGCGGCACGGAGAGGGGCATGCGCCTTGAGAACAGGTGCGATGACATCGGGTATGAGCGCATTGATGCGGACTGCCACATGGTCAGCCCCATATGCGGCGAGATATCCGCAGAGACGCTCCAGAGAATAAAGTCCGACGCCTCGTTTCTGCTAGTGGATCCGCAGGGTTTTTTGAGGCAGACAGACTCGCAGGGGCGCGTCTCCCTGAAAAAGGCGGATCTTGACTTGTCGCGCATATCTGCGATAAAGGTCAGCCCCAACGAGTCGAGCCAGCTTGCAGACGGCACCCACGACGAGATGATGGTGCAGCTGCAAAAAAAGGGGGCAGAATACGTACTGCTTACCGACAAAAAGCAGGTCTCCCTGCTAGTAAAGGACAAGATGTACTCGATTACCCTGCCCAACAAGCACATCCATGACACGACTGGAGTAGGGGACATATTTTGTTCCGCATTTTGCTGCACGATGATCAAAGAGCGCGACTTTTTATGGGCCCTGTGCTTTGCGGGGGGCGCCGCCCAGGCGGCGCTTGACTCGGAGAATGTAGGCCTGCAAAAGATCCCAAAGAAGAGGACCGTCCAGACAAACGCGTCATATTTTTACAACCTGGTAAAGTTCCGGGATCTGTAGAGGGCACTCTTTTATTATGCGTCAAACCACGCAACCACAATGAACGTCGCAATATACGGCACCGAGGCCTCGAGGGGCCCTGCAAGGCGGATTGGAGGCATGCTAGACGATGCGGGGGTGCAGTCGTCCCCACTCTCAAAGGGCAGGCGCGCCGACTGCGTAATAGTCCTGGGTGGGGACAGGGGAGTCAGAAACTACTTTCACAAGGTGCACGACTCTGCCCTGCCGGTACTTGGAATAAGCGAGGGGGAGTCGGGCGGCTTTTTGGCGCAGATAGACATACGCGAGTTTCCCTCGTATGTGGGGATCTTTAAGAGGCAAGAGTATACGGTCGAGGAGGTGCCGCGCCTCGGAGTCAAGATCGACGGAAAGAGCGTGTATCCGGTGCTAAACGACGTGGCTGTGTTTCCCTCAAAGAGCGCCATGCTCATGGAGCACACGCTTCTAGTCGACGGCGAGGAGGTGTGGCATGACAACGGCGACGGAATAATCGTCTCCACTCCCATCGGCTCGTCTGCCTATTCAATGTCTGCCGGCGGCCCCGTGCTGTTCCAGGACTCTGGCGTATTTGAGATAATCTCTGTCAACTCGCTTGACGTGACAAGGCGGCCCATCATAGTGTCCGATGACAGCTCTGTGCGCATTGCCGACATATCTGCCCGGCTCCACTGCGAGGTGGTGCTTGACGGTCTTGACAGATACAAGGTGGCAAAGACTGTCGAATGCACAAAGTTTCCCGTGCCTGCCCGTGTGATCCGCCTCAAAAAGGACTCTACTGCGATATCTGCGCTCGCAAAAAAGGTGCATCTTGCAGAGGATCTGCTCCACATGCCTCCAAGCTCAAAGCTATTACTCAAGACACTCGAGTACGAGGGGGCGATGACCCAAAAGGATCTGGCAAACAAGACGCTGCTGCCGCCAAGAACCGTCCGCCTTGCCCTGAGCCACCTGCTCAAAAAGGGGTACGTGAAAAAAAAGGTCTCGATCCGGGACGCCCGGCAAAAGATCTACGAGATATCAAAGATGGCATAGCTATGTGGCAGACACAAATGCGGCAAAGACCTCCTCTGGAAATCCCGGCCTGCTGTTAAACTCTGGGTGGAACTGCACGCCTAGATAGAACTTGTGGGAGGGGATCTCTAGCACCTCCATCCTCTTTCCCCCGTCGCTTTCTGCAGAAAAGACCATCCCGCCCTTTTCAAACTCGCCAATGTACTCTTTGTTGATCTCGTACCTGTGCCTGTGGCGCTTTTTGATGGTGCCTGCGCCGTATATGCCGCTGGCCACGGTGCCGTCCCTTATGATGATCTCGTTTGCCCCCAGCCTCAGCGAGCCTCCCATCTCTGAGACCTCTTTTTGCTCTGGGAGCAGGTCCACCACCGGGTTCTTTGTCTCCTTGCTTATCTCCGACGTGTTTGCATCCCCCAGATTCAGGACGCTTCTTCCAAAGGAGACTGCTGCAAGCTGGAATCCAAAGCATATGCCCAGGTATGGTATGTTCTTTTGGCGCGCATAGTCTGCCGCCTTTATGATCCCCTCTGCGCCCCTCGTGCCAAACCCGCCGGGGACAAGTATCCCGTCATACTTTGAGAGCATGCTGCAGTCTGCAACAGAGTCCGAGTCTATCCAGTCTATCTCCACGGATCTTTTTGCGTGCGCCCCGGCATGCCTCAGGGCCTGGTTCACGCTCACATAGCTGTCTGCAAGCGTGACGTACTTGCCGACCATTGCAATCCTTGTCTTTTTGTCCTCGTGGTTTGAGATGTCCCGGGTGATCCGGTTCCACCTGTCCCAGTTGGCAGACGCGTTGACCATCCCCACCTTGTGGAACTTTGTAAACATCGCGTCCATTATCCCCTGGTCATAGAGCATCTGGGGCACCTCGAAGATTGATCCCGTATCATGGCAGGAGAGGACGTCTGTAGCGGACACGTTTGTAAACATGCCGATCTTCTCCCTTGTCTTTTCATGCAGTGGCGCCGTGCACCTGACTGCCAGAAAGTCCGGCTGGATTCCTATCCTCCGCAGCTCCTGCACGCTGTGCTGGGTCGGCTTTGTCTTTTGCTCGCCTACCACGTCAAGGGACGGCGCAAGCGTCACGTGCACAAAGATCACGCCCTGCGGGCCACTTTCAACCCGCATCTGCCTGAGCGCCTCTAGGAACGGCAGCGACTCGATGTCGCCCACCGTCCCGCCGCACTCTACAATCAAAAAGTCCAGATCCTCGTCTTTTGCTATCTGCAGTATCCTGCCCTTGATCTCGTCAGTCACATGGGGGATTATCTGCACGCAGGCTCCAAGGTATTTCCCCTTTCTCTCTGCATCAATCACTGACGAGTACACCTGCGCGGTGGTGATGTTGTGGCTCTTTGGAATGTTCTGGTTTAGAAACCTCTCATAGTTTCCAATGTCCATGTCGCACTCGCCCCCGTCCTCTGTAACAAACACCTCCCCGTGCGTCACGGGATTCATGGTTCCTGCGTCATAGTTGAGGTACGGGTCTATCTTTACGCACGACACCTTTTGATCTGCAAGCTGGAGGAGCTTTGCAATGGAGGACGTGGTAACACCCTTTCCAAGGCCGGACATTACCCCGCCTGTGACAAAAATAAACTTCGTCTGCACATTAATGTAACAGGCGACCGTCTTTTGTATGTTTTGCCCGGTTTGGCGCGCACCAGAACCCGGACATGCGATCTGAACGTTTGTACGGTGTTTTCTGGTTTTTTGAGGCATATTCGCGCCGCAGGGGCCAACTCTCTTTTATTTCTGCACGCAGACACTAGATGAGGACTTCAAGACAGGCGGCATACAGGGCTATTCCCTGCGGTTTTGGCACCGGCCGCCTATCTACGACGACCCGGCATGAATGGTCTCCTTTTTGAGGCGCCTTGTAAACGAGGCGATGCGAGATTCTATCCTCTCATGCGGGGTCTCTTCAATTATTCTCATGTATGCGCTGCCTACAATGACTGCGTCTGCGCCTGCCCGGACATACCTGCGCACATCGGCCGGAGCAGACACCCCGAATCCGACTCCTACCGGCATGCTTGTCTGCCTTTTTACGTCCTTTATCGCCCGTATGGTGTACTCTTTGATGCCCGTCTTTGCCCCGGTCGTGCCGTACACTGCCACCAGGTAGAGAAAGCCGCCAGACGCCCCTGCAATGCTTTTGATTCTGGATTTGCTCGTGTTTGGGGATGTGAGAAATATCGTCTCTGCCCTGCCGCGCGCGGCCCTCTTGTATTCTGCTGCCTCCTCCACCGGCATATCCGGCAGGATAAACCCGTCAATTCCGGCATCTGCTGCCTCGGAGATGAATCTAGAATAGCCCATGCGGTGCAATATGTTCGAGTACGTCATTAGTACCAGCGGAATGTCCGTCTCTCTTCTTATCTTGCGCACCATCTCAAAAAAGCGCCGCGTGTTCTCCCCTTTTTGGAGCGAGTACCTGCTTGCGTTCTGGATTACGGGCCCGTCTGCAAGCGGGTCTGAAAACGGAAACCCCAGCTCGATGATGTCTGCCCCGCCCCGGACCATGCCCGAGACTGCGGCCCTTGTTGCCTTGTTGCTTGGAAACCCCGCCATGACATATGCCACAAGCGCGCTCTGCCGGCTTTTTCTGAGCTCGGCAAACTTTGCGCTAATTCTTGGCATCTAGTAGCCTCCGTACCTGCTCTACGTCCTTGTCCCCCCTGCCAGACAGCGTCACCACCACATTCTCTGACTTTTTTGACCTTTTTGCGACCTTTGCCGCCTCTGCTACTGCGTGCGCCGACTCGAGCGCGGGTATTATCCCCTCTGTTCTCGTCAGCAGCAAGAACGCGTCTAGCACCTCTGCGTCCGTGGCAGAGTGATACTTTACGCGCCCCGTCTCCTTGTAGTGCGCGTGCTCTGGGCCCACGCCCGGATAGTCAAGCCCTGCAGAGATGCTGTGCGTCTGCGCAATCTGCCCCTCGCCGTCCTGGAGCAGATACGTCATCATGCCGTGCAATATCCCGCGGCTGCCTGCAGACAGGGTGGCCGAGTGCCTTCCGGTCCTCAGCCCGAGCCCCGCCGCCTCGACTCCGATCATCTCCGTATTGGTCCCTGCCAGCGGATAAAACGTCCCTATCGCGTTAGAGCCTCCCCCGACACAGGCCACTGCCACGTCCGTGGTCTTGTTTATTTTTTTCATCTGCGACTTTATCTCCCTGCCTATCACGCTCTGAAAGTCCCTTACCATCACGGGGTATGGGTGCGGGCCTACTGCGGATCCCAGCAGATAGTACGTGGTCTTTACGTTTGTAATCCAGTCCCGTATTGCCTCGTTTATCGCGTCCTTTAGGGTCCTAGAGCCGGACATCACGGGATGCACCTCTGAGCCGAGCATGTTCATCCTAAACACGTTGAGCCTCTGGCGTATGGTGTCCTTGTATCCCATGTATACCTCTGTCCTGATGCCTAGCGCGGCGCACGCCATGGCAGTGGCCACCCCGTGCTGGCCTGCCCCCGTCTCTGCAATTACCCTCTTTTTTTTCATCCTCTTTGCAAGCAGGGCCTGGCCCAGGGTGTTGTTGATCTTGTGCGCGCCGCCGTGCAGCAGATCCTCGCGCTTTAGGTATATCCGGGCGCCGCCGATCTTCTCAGTAAGGTTTTTTGCATAGTATAGTGGCGTGGGCCTTCCCGCATAGACCTTTAGATAATAGTCAAGCTCGTCTTTGAATTCCTTGTCGTCTTTGTATTTCTGATAGTTCTCCTCGAGCTCCTCTACTGCGGGTACCAGCGTCTCTGGTATGTACCTGCCTCCAAACGCGCCAAACCTGCCGTTCTTTGGATACCTCATGCCTCTGCGAGCCTCCTGGTAGCCGATGCAATGTCGCCGCTCTTCATAATGCTCGAGCCGACTAGAAACGCGTCTGCGCCGCACTGTCCGAGGTACCTGATGTCTTCTGGTCCTGCAATCCCGCTCTCAGAGAGCACCGGCCTGTCCTTTTGGCGCCCCTCTAGTATCCTTCTTGTAGTCTCCAAGTCTATCTCCAGGGTGTTGAGGTCCCTGTTGTTTATTCCCACAATGTCTGCATCCGTGCCCAGCGCGCCTTGAAACTCCCGGGCCGTGTGGGCCTCTACTAGCACGCCAAGACCGCTTTTGTGGGCATATCTGACGAACTCGTCAATGCCCTCAAGGAGGCCGCAATCAAAGAGCGACTGGATAAGCAGGATATAGTCTGCGCCCATTCTCCTTGCGGCATCAATCTGGATGTAATCTATGACTATATCCTTCATCAGTATGGGCACATCGACTGCCTTTCTTACTGCCACAAGGTATTCAGGGGATCCGTTGAAGAGGTGCGGCTGCGTCAGTACCGAGAGGGCCCCCGCCCCGCCTGAGACCATCTGCCCTGCAATGTGTGCGGGGTCCTGCGGGTCACGTATCTGGCCAAGCGACGGGGATGCAAACTTTATCTCGGCCAGTATGGTGCGGCTCGTGTTCGCCCTTATGTTGTCTGCCAGATTTTTGCCAGAGTTGTTCAGATTCGAGTCGATCTCATAGACCCCGTCGCTTATCGCCTTGCGCGAGTTGGCTACGAGCTGCTCTAGCAGTTTAGTCACGGATGATCCCCTCTAGTTTCATAATGTCTCCAGTATCCCTGACAAAGCCCTCAAGCAGCCTGTACGCCCCTCCGTCTTTAACCGTATCTAGCGCAAGCTGCACGCCGTCGCAGATGCTGTCTGCAATTCCTGCCACCACCAGACCGCCCCCGGCGTTAAATGCGGCAGTCTCGATCATGGCCCTGTCTGCCGTGCCTGCCAGGACCCGCGCAAACGCCCTGACTGCCTCGTCCTTGCTGCCCACACTGATGTCTCCAGGTAATGACCTGTGCAGTCCCACGTCCTCTGGGGTTACCACGTCAGATGTCATCTCGTCTTTTAGCATGCATACAGAGTTGGCAGAGCTGGTTGAAAACTCGTCCATTCCGTCAGCAGAGCGCACAGTCATTATTCTCCGGCCCCCCCTTTTTTTGAGGATTGCAGGCAGCCTGCGCAGGTGCTCCTCACATGCTACTCCCACAAGCTGATCCCGTACCATGGCGGGATTTGAGAGGGGCCCGAGTATGTTAAATGCTGTCCTCCTGCCGATCAGCCTTCTTGCCTCTGCCACGTTTTTCATGGCAGGATGGAATTTTTGCGCAAAGATAAAGCAGATTCCGTGCCTCTCCAGTACCGACTCGACCTGCCCGGGTTCCTGGCCGAGATCGTACCCAAAATACTCAAACATGTCGGCGCTGCCTGTCGCGCCAGAGCTTGAATAGTTCCCGTGCTTTGCGACGCGCCCCCCTGCCGCGGCAACTATGAACGAGGCTGCAGTGGAGACGTTGAATGTGCGCAGCCCGTCGCCGCCGGTCCCACACATGTCTATGGCCCCCGCGGCATCCATCTTCAGGGATGCGTCCTGCATCTTTTCAAGCATGGCTAGCAGCTCGTCGTCTGTCTCCCCCTTTTCGGCCAGTCCTGCGACAAAGTCCGCATTCTCCCGGGTGGTGGTGTTTCCGGCAAGCATCTCTGTCATGGCAGCGCCCACCTCGTCGTATGTCAGATTCATTCCGTCTTGCAGCTTGGAGACGAGTTCCTGAATCATCCGTTCTGCACCTGCCTGACAAAGTTGCCCAGGATCTTTTTGCCGTCCTCTGTCATTATGGACTCTGGATGAAACTGCACGCCCTGTATTGGGTGCCTCTTGTGCCTTACCGCCATTACCTCCCCGTCATCATCTGCAGTGGCAGTCACCTCTAGCTCGTCAGGTATTACGGTCTTGTCCCCTACTAGGCTGTGGTACCTTGTGGCACGAAACGGGTTTTTGACCCCCGAGAACAGACCCGCCCCCTTGTGGCTTACCGGGCTTGTCTTGCCGTGTCTGACGCATCCCGCGTTTGTCACGCTTCCTCCAAAGACGTTAATGATTCCCTGGTGCCCGAGACAGACCCCGAGTATCGGAGTAGACGGGCCGAGATCCCGGATCACGTCGCTGCACACGCCAAAGTATCTCTTCTCCTCCGGGGTGCCCGGCCCGGGAGAAATTATTATCGCGTCGTACTGTTTTTTCCTTATCTCCTCCGTGCTTGTCTTGTCATTTCTGACCACGTCCGAGTCCACTCCGAGCTCGCCTAGATACTGCGCAATGTTGAATACAAACGAGTCATAGTTGTCAATTATCAAAAACTTCAATCCGATGCCTCCTTTAGGGCCTGAAGCATTGCCCGGGCCTTGTGCTCTGTCTCCTCGAACTCGCGCTCTGCCACAGAGTCGGCCACTATCCCGGCGCCGGACTGGACAAACCCGCTTCCGTCCCTTAGGAATATGCTCCTGATGGCTATGGCAAAGTCACAGCAGCCATTATACGAGAAATATCCCACTGCCCCGGCATACGGGCCCCTTGCCCGGGGCTCCATCTCGTCGATTATCTCCATGGCCCTCACCTTTGGCGCCCCCGAGACGGTTCCTGCGGGAAACACTGCCTTGAACGCGTCAAACATGTCGTTTTCAGGTGCCAGGCTGCCTGCCAGATGTGTGACCATGTGCTGAACATGGCTAAAGCGCTTGATCTGCATGAGCGACTCTGGGTGGACGGTTCCATACCTGCAGACCCGCCCGATGTCGTTTCTTCCCAGATCCACAAGCATTGTGTGCTCTGCAAGCTCCTTTTCGTCATGGAGCAGCTCATCTGCAAGCCTCTCGTCCTCCTCCTCGCCTGCCCCCGCCTTTCTAGTACCTGCAATTGGAAACGTCTCCACCCTGTCGTCTGTTATCCTGACTAGCATCTCTGGTGACGCGCCTATGGCGGTACTATTATCCTGCTTTAGATGGTACATGTACGGCGAGGGGTTCATTTTTCTGAGCGTGTCATACAGGACAAGGTCGTCCCCCTTTGCGTCAAAGGAGAACTTTCTGGAGAGCACCACCTGAAAGACGTCCCCGTCATGGATGTATTTTTTTGCCCTGTTTACAATTCCTGCAAACTCTGGCTCGCTCATGCTGGGTTTTACATCCGTGGAATGAAATCCTGCAAACTGACCATCGCCTATTTCGAGGCGCTCAAACCTGTCCTCGTCATGGTAAAAGTAAAACAGCCTCTTGTCCAAGTTGTCATACAAAATACCGTCATCATATATGCCAAACTCCATCAGCGGCTGCGGCGACGGATGCGAGTCGGGTATCTCCTCTACGAGCCTGACTGCGTCATAGTTTACTATCCCGACTGCCCCGCCGAGATACCTGTACCGGCGATCTCCTGTCTCTCTTAGCAGTTTTTTCAGCTCGGCAAACGGATCCCGGGTCTGCACAGTCCGGGTCTTCCCATTGCTTGTTATCTCCACCCTGTCGGCATACCCCTTGAACGTGATCCCGGGATCAAAGCCCATCACGGACGTCTCTGCAAGTATTCCCGGGCCTGACAGTGATTCAAAGAGAAATGAGTGCGAGTAGTTTCTTGAAATTTTGTTGTAGATCTGGAACTGGTCTTCAGATAAGTCTAGAGGTCTTACTTTTACCTGGGATTCTCCAAAGGTGTCCACCCATGGCTGGATTCGGGTAACTTGTTATTTAAACGAGGGGGTCTGAAATTTCGTGCCTGTTGAACACAGGCATGAATAGTACGGAAGTAATACCGTACAATACCTTTATATCAGATCTGATCGCTATCTATCCCATGACAAAGACGATCATGCAGGACATGCAGATATACACGGAACAGAGGCTTGTCCAGTCTAGCGCCACGGCGGCAGAGTGCTATGTGTGCGGCAAGCGGTTTGATGAAGGCCACCGCATCACGGCAAAGACCATGGTGCATGGGACGTTCCTGCTCTGCAGCGAGCACTATTCGCTAAAGTGGATAGTAAAACCAGAGCCTCCCGTCTAGGCGAATAATCTTTAGCTGGGGCTGATTATTTTTAGCCCGGATTTTTTAATTCTGAGCGGAATCTGTACATACCAGAGACATCTTGCGGCGCCGGCTGGGGCCCAAAGGCTCATGTAAACTAGCGCCCTGCCTCCTTGGAGGCCTTTTTTCTTAAATGACTAGAGGGTCATTCTTCCCATATGGGCCGCGTCTTGAGCCATGCGATTAGATCCCTGTAGAGCCTGCTTTTTTGCATGTTCAAGACACCAATCTCCAGGTTGGTAGAGGACTTTATGGTCCTTGTGTATCTGTCGCACTTGGCAAAGACGATCTTGTCAATATACATCTCGTCTTGCATCTCTTTTTTTGCCAGCTCTTCGGATTCTGTCATGGCAAAACTGGCAAACAAGACGCCGTCCACCCAGTATCCACTTGCAGACTCGAGTGTCGACATCATTCCGATGAGGTCATCCTGGCTCAGCTTTATGATGTCCCGGACGTAGATCTGCTTGTATGGCCGCTCGATGAAATCCGTCATGAATCGTGTCTTTTGAAGAGTTTAATGAGTATTTGGAAATATGTGTAGAAACTACAGGAAATATGTCGCTCCATCCATCTGGAATTTGGGAAGGACCTGTCTTGAGTTAAAAAAATTAATACTTTATCAACTTGTTAGACGCTCATCTTTTAAATAATCTGATCCGGGATGCACTGGTATGAGAGGCATAATTGTGGCTGTGATAATCGCTGTGGTGGCAATAGTCATCGTGGTACCAGCAGCTATACTCTATCAGGGATTTGCCCCGTTTCTCGATGTAAAAGACGAGATAGACAGCATGGACAAGTCGTCAGGAGAGATTCTCACCATTGCAGACATGTTCAAAAAAGGTGATGTCGTCATGGCCTTTGTAGAGGCCAATCCGGACGGCTACGATGAGATCTTTGAGGAGACCTTTGTGGGCAGCTATACCTACCGGATCGAGTCTTCTAGCGGCGTCCTTGAGATCGAGTACGAAAAGGATACTGACACCATAACGTCTCAGATCTATACGTGCACCGACTCTAACGGAGAACCGCAGTCATTTGACGCGGATCTAAAGGCAAAGATAATGTCCGGCGAATGCTGATCCCTCATTTTTCAATATTTTTTTGATCAAATTTAAATAATGTTTACTGTACTGAAATGTCGTGCTATACAAGAAAAAACATAATAAATATGATCAATTGCCAGAGACCAAAATTCACTTAGAGCGAGATATCCATCAAATTATTGAAAAAAATCTTGATACATTTTTTCAATTAGATCATATTTCAACTGAGTTTAAAATCGGTTCGTCTAGACTTGATACCCTTGCATTTGATAAAAAAACAAAAAGTTTTGTTATTCTTGAATATAAAAAACGAGTTGATGATGGATTGTTTGATCAAGGACTTGGTTATCTTGGTTTGCTAAAAGATCATAAAGCCAATTTTCTTGTCGAATATAATGCAAAAAGAAATAGACACTTCAAAATAAATGATATAAATTGGGAAAAATCAAAAATAATATTCGTCTCTCCCAATTTCAACAAAAATCAGACACAGGCTGCAACTCTTGATTTAAACATAGAACTGTGGCAAATTCGTAGATATGATGGCATTATTGATTTGAGTGAAATTGCCGATCAAAATGATGCTCATTCAATACAAAAAAATAAAACGAAAGACACCAAGTTGTCTCAAAATTATTATGAAGATCATCACCATGATCGTACCCCAAAAACATTTGCCCTTTATGAACAATATAGGAACAAACTAAACAAATTTGATAATGTTGTGATGAATATTGGCAAAAAACGAGTATCAATGTCGTTTGAATCAAATATCCATTTTGTGGTATTTTATTTCCGAAAAACCAAATTGCATATACAGGTTCTAACCACTCCAAAAACATCTAATTCTCGAAAGTTAATTCATAGTACTAAAAAGATGAAACTTCCAAATCTATCACACGGTTTGCTTACAATAACTGATCACACTGATTTCGAGTATATTTTGAAACTAATCAAAGCATCATATGAAGAATCGCTACCTATAACCCAATCATTTATTGCCAACTTTGCAGTTGAATCTAGAAAATCTGAGATATGATTTTTATCGTATTCTGTTCATTCCTTTGTAGGATCACGGCTGAGTATGTTCAGTACGTGCTCGACGATCTGCTTTTGTCCCCCTGCGTTCAGATCAGTCCTTACGGAATCCGAGCCCATGCTGACAAAGATCAAGTTTGCATCCTCTAGCGGAAATGTCATCCTGGTAATCTTTTCAAAGGCGGCCACCGCATACATGCCTTTTCCTATCTTTGGGCCTAGCTGCTTTCTGCCCTTCCAAGCGCTTGCCGCCCTCTTGAGCGAAGCGGCAGTCTCTTCTGGAGACAGATAATTCTGGACTCCCTCCCGGTGGTTGGTTGCAAGTATGTTCCCCTCTATGTCCGTGACGATGCTGTGTCTGATGTTGACATCAGAGTTCATGATCCTCTTTAAGAGATTCTCAAAGTCCATTATCAATTCTATCATGGGATGTCATTTAAGGGATTCTGTTTATGCCTATATGCCCTGCTCCATTGCCGTCTTTTCGTAAAAAAACTCCTGCCTCTTTAGATCCTTTTCCGTGATTATCCGGCATTTTCTCATGGGAACCAGCCTTGAGATCTGCTCATATGTCCTCATGTCGCGTATGTCCTCTGCATATGCAATCTGGAGCAGCGGTGATCTCTCCTTGATCATGGGCTTTGCCTGCTCGTAGCCGCTACTCTGCCTCATCCCGGTTCTAAACAGTCCGATATTCTTTCCGCTCTTTGCCACCTGGGGATCCTGATAGCAGCATATGGCAAACTCGTCGTCATCCATCTCAATGATCGTGATTCTGGTAAACTTGTTGCTCCACCCTTCTATCTCCCGGGCAACAGATGCCGCCTCCACCCTGTCCTCAAACACGGTGGATACTACGAGCCTGTTTTTCTCATACGCCCACGAGATCCCAAAGACGTTTTTGTGCCAGTCAATTCCAAGCGACATACAACAGGTGGATAATGCTTCAAATTAATATTTTCCAATTTTATCTTGACCGGATCTAGGCTCTTGCGTGCGTGATCCCGGAGGGTGGCACTGGGATGGCAGATTCTCGTCCCCACCTCTCTTTCTTTTACGGGTCTGGCCTATTATCTTGCGTGTATGATCCATCTCGCAGAGCTTCATCTCCCCAGTATTCCGATCGTGTGTCGACTCTAATGTTCCATCAGAGAGCAGCATGCCTACGATCTCCCAAGTCCGCTCCTCTGAGATTCTAAACTTTTGCTGGATGGTCCCGACTTTTGTGAAATAGCCATTCCTAGAGTTTCTCTGGACAAACGTCCCAATTCTTTGCTCGATTGGTGTTGAATCCCTCTTTTTGAATTTTTCAGGACGGCTTTTTGGCATTGCACGACATGGGTCAGCAGGTACTTTAAAGTTCTTCTGCATCTGTATCCGGGTCGGCGTTTCCGGAAAGGTACTTGTCTCCAAGACTTGCCCTCATTTTGGCATCAAACTCGTCTTGAAGCCGTGCAAGATATATTTTCGCCTCTGTCTCGTTTTCTGGAATCCCCGTCTGCTCTGCATAGTTGAACCCCGTGGCCAGATGGTAGAACTCTTCAAAAAACTCTTTGCAGTCTATCACGTCTGCCTTTGTATCGATTGCCGTCACGACATAGCCGTCCTCCATCCTAAAATTCAGACAGGACTCCTCGTCACTCATCACGTCTGCCATGACTGCCATGATGTATGGAACATGCTGGCCCCTGATCTCCAGGCGCCCCCTTTCTGCAATCCACAGTTCCTCCCCGTCTATCATTGATTCATACATGTCCGCTGCCACATCGCGCAGATCCGAGTCCGGCCTGGCACGCTTTGAGTTCCACAACACTTCCTCGCCTGGCTTGGAGCATGCCATATCAAATCCCAGATCCGCGTTTGTCTGCTCGTACTCCCACACCTGTTTGTTGGTCCACATGGGGGCAAACTCTTTGATCATTTTTTTTGTAGACTGGTTCAACGGTTATCTGCCGACGTACTGCCGTTTAACCTTATCTTGTCCCGGACTTTAGAAATTCCAGCGTGCATTCGGCTATCTGCTTGTCTGTGTGTTTTTTGATCTCGTGTCTGCAGTTCGGGCATGTCTGCGGATCCTCAAGCTCGTCGCCTACCTGGCTCATACAGCACTCTAGCAGCTCTGCCGTAGTGTGCGACTCCATTGCAAGCTTGCATGTGGGACATTCTGTCACCACTTGTATGCGAATGTCACCATGTAAAATATCTTCAGGCTAGCTAAACAATATGATGAATCCTGCGGTAGACGCGGCGAGAGATATTACCATCCAGACGTAAAATTTGGACATCATCACGGCTGGTGTGATGTTACCTGAATTAATAGTTTGGAAAGCAAGCAAGTATGACACCCTTTTGGTGCGTCGACTCTTTGGGAGCCTCGTCCAGATGTCACACAGGCAGCACCTTGCTTCCAATGTGTGATGGTGGTGCATTGTCGAAAATTCATAAAACAAATCATGTCTCCAAATTCGATCAAAATGGGTTGAAAAAATCAATCAATCCGGGGCCTCAGGCACAAACAGAGGGCGCAAAATTTTTCAATTCCCATTACCAATGTAATTCCTTGATCATAATATGCAGGGGCATCAGGGAGGACGGCAGGCTTGAGAGGTGCGACTTTGTCCATGACGGCAGTTGGGATGATGAGGAACTCGTTCTCCATGAAAAATCCCACCGTTCCCGGGAATGCCAGGACTGCTCCTGGCTGGGCTTTGACGTGTCGCAGGATATTGGCAGGCCTAGCGGTCGCGACGGAAAGCGCACCTGAGTGTGTCAATTTTATTCCCGCATGATCCACCATACTCATGGATGACGCTGTTGCATGGTCAAGGGATCGCCTTCTTGCGTGGTCTGATTTTCAGGCAGAGTTTAATCCTGCCGCACCAGAGGATGCCCACAGCGCCATCAGATTCAGACCCACATGGACCGTGGACTCTGACTCTAGACAGGACGAGATAATGTTTCTTCTCAAAGACCTCCGGCTTCATACGGAATTTCTTCCGCTTCTCTCTTGGGTGCGTCCCACGCAGTCCGGCGACACCATTTTACTGCACGAGCGGGGCCGGTTTGATCTTGCAGAGCTTGCAAGGCGCGAGACTGCCAATCTGCAAAGGGACTTTGAAAATAGACTGTTTCCAACCCGGGGCAAAAACGAGGAGCAGAGAAAACAGTACGCAAGGGAGGATTCTGCCAGAATGATTGCAGTCAAGATCGAAGTCGTGATGCGGGAATTTGGAAGGCGCTCTGCCGAGTATGACATACAAACGGATTTTGGCAGGGATGTATCATGGCAGACAAAGTATGACGATACGTTTGCCCATCTCAGATCATGACCTGCAAAACTTTAGTCTATCCCTCATTTTTTGGCCTGATTCTTCCGGCCAGGACTCTCTTTGTTCCTCTCGATGTCCGTGTGAACCTCTACGTGGTCGTAGAGCTTTTCTTTCGAGTCAAATATCTGCTCGCAGTAATGGCACTCAAACACTACATAGTTACGCGTGTCTTGCATTAATTGCTTTCCCTGTCTTTTATTAGAGCCGAGGGTCTCCCTGCATATCCGGGCATAAATGCCCAGTTTTGGGCTCCTTTTGTCTGATCAACTATATACTGCAGGTCTGTTTGTGGCAATCTTTATCCTTTTAATAGCAACAAAATCGAGCAGATTCATGTCTCTTCTTTCATGCTTTCCAGAATGGTACTCGCCGCGAGATATTCAAAGGGAGCTGATCTCAGAGATCGAGTCCCGTATAAAGTCAGGCTATACAAAGATAATCCTGTGCGCCCCGACCGGGGTGGGCAAGTCACTGATAGGCACCACGTTTGCAAGACATTTCGAGTCCTCCTTTACCGTCACCGCCTCAAAGCACCTCCAGGACCAGTACATCCGGGACGTCCCCATCCTAAAGCCGGTAAAGGGCAAGACAAACTTTGCCTGCCTCAAGCTAATGTCATCTGAAAAAGTCAGCGACGAAGCGCTTGCCATGCAAAAGGGGCTCACATGTGATCAGGGGTTGTGCCAGGAAAAGGTCACAGAGAACGGCAAGGAGGTGGTAAAGACGTGCTCGTACAAGCCCAAGATTGCAGACGTGGAAAACAAGATACACGATCCCGGATCGTGCCACTATTACCTGCAAAAATACGAGGCGCTCACATCGCCCCATTCACTGTGGAACTATTCGGCGTTCTTTCAGATACTGCGGTACAACAGGGCGCTTTTCGAGCCGTACCTTGACCGGGATGTGTCCATATTTGACGAGGCACACAAGATAGAAAATGAGGTGGTACGGTTTGTAGGGTATAGCGCGTATGCCGGACAGCTGCGTGACTGTAACCTTGATCCGGGGATGTACAACTATTCTGACATTGACTCGATGATCAAACTGATGGATGATCTCGGATATGCCTACCGTAAAAAGAGGAGCGATCTCAAAAAAGATGCGCCAGATAACCCTGACTATATGACCTTGGCAAGGCTTGACAGGCAGATTACAAGTGCAGAGCGGGCAAGAGACGACATAAAGTCAGACACGGATAACTATGTCATTGCAGATCCCGCGCGCGACTTTGGCGGCGACTTTAAATCCGTCTCCATATCCCCGGTGGACGTCTCTGCATTTGTGGGGGAATTTTTTGACACAAAGTACCAACTCTTCATGTCTGCCACGATTGACAAGCCGAGCTTTTGCGAAAACCTGGGCATTGATGCTGAAAAAGTCGCGCTAGTCGATTCGCCAAGATCCCCGTTTCCAGTAGAGCACCGGCAGGTAGACATACTCAATGTAAAGCGGCTCAGCTATGGCGCCACCCAAGACGACGAGCTAGAGGTGATCCGAAAAATTGACTCCATCCTAGACGATCACTCTGAGCACAGGGGATTGATTCTGACATCATCCGTATCCCGCTGCTTTAAGATCCTAGACGGTCTCTCCCCAAAGAACTCCCAAAGGGTGAGAATCTGCCACAGCAAAAACAGAGACGGCAGGACGCAAAACGAGATACTGGCAGAGCACGCCTCTGATCCTACCGGGGTATTACTCTCGTCATCTCTCTGGGAAGGCGTCGACCTAAAAGACGACCTGTCCCGATTCCAGATAGTCGCAAAGATACCATACCCGCCATTCACTGACAAGAGAATCCGGGCAAAAAAGGCAAAGTTTCCTCGCTGGTACACGTCGCAGACCCTGACAAAGCTGTTGCAGGGCTTTGGCCGCTCAATCCGGAGCGATGAGGACTGGGCCAGGACATACGTGCTTGATGGCGCCATCGAGAGCCTGCTTCGGGCCGATCACATGATCCCAAAGGCATATCATGACGTGCTGGGAATAGGAAACGCGCTAGCTAAGGGGCATTGAGCTCCATGCACACGGGATCAAACTCGCCAAGATACTGCTTGCCTCCGACTCTGGAATCCACCGCGTATATCTCGCATGTCTGCTCGTCTACAAACCTCTCCATGTCCGGGTTGTTTGCGGCAAACTGGACTATGAGAACCCCGACTAGAATAACTATGATGATGGCAGGCAGTTTCTTTGACGCGATATCCACAGTCATCTGTAAGAATGCCCGGACTTAAGGCTGTTGACAAGCAAACCATTATTGATATGTGGCTCATGTGTGAGAGGTTCGAAGCCCTGGCAGGAGCACGACGGGACGCTATGATTGGAAGATCTCGCTTATCTCCTGTGCCATGAACACTCTCTTGGCCATGACTGTCTCCACTTCTGTGAGTATCCCGGCATCCACCAAGGCGGTCACGGCCGTCTTGGCGGTAGGATACGTGACATTCAGTATCTTTTGGGCCATTGGTATGGTCATGTACGGGTTTGAGACTATGTGATCCAGCAGAAACACTGCCTTTGAGCTCCTCCTCTTTTCCATCAGCGTCTTTTTGTACTTCTCGCGCAACCCCTGCAATCCCTTGATGCTTTTAATGGTGCGTTCGGCCTGCTCTGAAAAGGCCTCTAGAAAGAACTCTATCCACTCGTACCACTGGCTCTTCTGGCTCACGGCCATGAGCCCGGCATAGTACTCCTCTCGGTGTTCCTCAAAGTATTCACTCAGATACAGTAGCGGCGTGGTCAGTATCTTCCGCTCGTACAGCAATAGTGGCAGAATCAGTCTTCCGATTCTACCGTTCCCGTCACGGAATGGATGTATCGCCTCGAACTGGTAGTGGATCATGGCGCACTGAACCAGCGGGGACACGTCCTTGTTTTCCGCCTGGAAAAACGACTCTAGATCGTCAAGCAGCTCCCGCACCATTTCGGCGGAGGGTGGCATGTATATCACCTCTTTTTTTGCTCCACTTTCCGACACTATCATGTTTTGGATGTCACGGAACATTCCGGGAGACTTGTCCTCGCCCCTTACCTTGTACAACAGCTTTTTGTGCGCCTTGCGCAGCAGCACGAGGCTCATCCTGTCCCCACCGTCCATGCCCACCATCGACGCGTCTAGCGCGTGTACATAGTTTATCACCTCTCGCAGCCTCAGGTACTCCATCTCGGTTTTTTCGATGTCACCGACCGCCTCGTGCCTGTTAAAGTCTTCTAGCGACGTCAGGGTTCCCTCTATCTTTGAGCTCAGCACCGCCTCTTTTCTCATGTGCGCTTTGATCAGTATGTATGGCTTCTGAATCTCGTTACAGATCCCCTCCAACTCGCCCACCTTTCTTTCGGCCCTTACGAGGGCCATCATCAGGTTGTCGTCATACTTGATTGCAGGTGGCAGCTTTTTTGGCACAAACGTCAGCCTCTGCTGCGAGTTGTATTCGAACCTGCCGTTGGGAGTTGGAAAGTTAGCCGCGTCCATGCCATATCACTAGATACACACCTATTAAAAGATACCGTGTTTTTTTTTAATGATTTGGTTAATATTAAAGAAAATGAGGTTTTTCCTTAATGGACTGGAATCCTTGTATGTTTTCTTTAATGAAATGGGTAGGGATTAAAGAA
>RHFB01000041.1 GCA_003724285.1 Nitrosopumilus sp. H13
GCACGTTTGAGTATTTTTGCACCCTGCATCCGTGGATGGCAGGGCAGGTGGTGGTGGAGTGATCCCGGAATCATGCTTTGCAAGGTTATAGTGTAATTACCACCTTTCTAAATATCTGCCAGAGCAAAAAAATCTATGGATCAAGACGATATGGGGCTTCATCCCAAAAAACCCACGGCTGCAAACAAAGACAGATCTGCAAAACATCCAAAGGAACCAGACGGATCAGAGCACCCTCCAACTTGGGGAAAAAGATCATACCAAGACGCCGAGCATGATTTTATTCAAGTTATGTCCGAATCTAAACTTGAAGCTTTTACATACGATCCAGACGCAGGAAAACTGTACGACGTATTCGATTCCGAACATGCTCAGATTCTGTTAGATAGGTATTCTGATGGCAGGAATCCCTTGTATTTTATAGGAGTTACCAACCATCGTGGAGGTACAGACAGGTGGATTCATTCAAAATATGTGCAGGTACAGGGAGAAGATAAAATACCATTTTTTGGAAAATGGCTGGATCACAATGACAATGTATTTACCGACATATCATATCCTATCAATCATGGCATATCCAAGGCAGAGATTGACTGCATCAAAAGAGATAATGCACAACAAAAGGTACTAGTTATATATACAAACGGCATGACAGATATGGTATGACAGACCTTGAAAGGGAATACGATGTAAGATCTTTCAAACCGGCTCATTTCATATCTGACAAAACAACCATGGACGGAATACTCAAAGGTCTCACATTTAGACTTTGGAGATATGAGGATCTCCCACAAGAAATCAAGGATGACATTGAAACATATTTTGACAGGACTGATCCAAAAGGTGAGAAAATCACTCAGGACGAGGTAATAAGCCGGTACAAAAAATCACATCCTCGGAAAGTCTTTCATAACATCCCGCAGAAAAATGCCGCATAAGATTTTGCATTACTGTATCCTCTCATAATCCATGACTATATGGCACTCGTTGTTGCAAAATGTTTAATTTTCACTCATATCAGAATCTGGAGTATGAACATTGTGATAATCACGGGAATATCCGGGATAAAAAAGTCCGAATTCCTAGAGAACTTTCTCAAAAAGACGGGAATCAAGGACGTCTCCCAGGTGATAAAGTTTGAAGACGAGCTGACCCGCCAGAAAAGAAGGGCTCCGGGGATAATCCCGCCCGCATCAGTCGGCGCGTTTCTAGACCAGGACAGCTCATCTAACAAGGTGACTGCCATAGAACAGACATTTTCCTGGATCACAAACAGCATCCGCATCAACAAAAACACACAGTACGTTTTTCTTGACATACACCTGGAATACTATAAAAAGACAGAATATTTCCCGCCATTAAATCCAGCGCATTTTCGAGGCTGGATAGACAACATTGATCCCGACGCCAATGTCAAGATCATAAACCTGATTGATGATGTCTTTAACATCTGGCAGGTCCTCAAAGAGCGGGAAGAAAAGTATCCCAACACGCGGCTGACGCTCAGGGAGATTCTTGCCTGGCGCTCACTTGAGACGCTCCAGTCCGAGTCCCTGGCAGCCAGCATTGCTGCAGGCGCGGGGCAAAAATCAGCCGTACCCTACATGGTATCAATCAAGCATCCGTTCTCAACGTTTAGAAACTTGATCATTCCCGAGGTGCCCGCATCCATCTACCTGTCGTACCCCATCTCCAAAACCCGGAATGTCAAAAAAAGGGTAGAGCAAGTCAACGACTTTAGAAATAAAGTCCACGAATTGGGCAAGAAATACAATGTTGCAGTATTTGATCCCGTCACCATTGACGAGCTGATTCTAAAACAGACGTCAAAAGAGAGAAAATCAGTCCTTGCACAATCCCTCCGATGGCCACTGGAATCCGACGATCTATTAATTGATGACGATGTCTCCGATATCAGGCTGCCGCCATCTGAAATCGATGACAGCATTAGCTATGTAGAGCACCAAGTCAAGTCCCGGGATCTAAAGTTGGTAGAGCAGGCCGCACTGCTTGTTGTATTCAGGCCGTTTTATGGCGGCATGTCGACAGGGGCCCTTGCTGAGATAAGACACGCAAAGAATCTTGGCATGGACGTGTGCATCTATTCTCCCAGCGATGACAGGATCGACAGCTCTGACAACCCGTTTGATACCAGCTTTGCCCCGATCCAGTCTGCAGACGAATTCTATAAAACAATTGAAACAAAGCTCGAGACCCTGAGCCCCAATAACAAAAGATAAATTCTGGCGGGCTGCCACCACGACCATGGTATTATTTGCTGACAACAGCACCATTAGAATTCTTAACTCCTTTTGCGACGTCTCCATGAACGAGTTTGACAACCGTCTAAAGCTGCAAAAGATCGCATTTTTGGCCCAGAAACTGGGGGCTGTGGGCGGATTTACATTCTCTTGGTACAAGCGGGGTCCGTACTCTCCGAGTCTTACGCAGGCCCTCTTCCAGTGCGAACAGGTGGGGCAGCTGGGCAAAAAGCAGCAGCTAAAGCCGCATGAAGAAAAGATAATCGAGCAAATCATCAAGCTGACAGGAAAGAACGGGGTCGATGATCCCAAAATCCTAGAGCTACATGCATCCGTCTGGTATTTGATTCCCGACTGGCAGGAGCCGCCAAACATAGAACACGTAATATCCGTGATGAGCTCAGAAAAGCCTGCATACTCGCAGGCCGAAGTGAGCCAGGCAATCTCCAACGTGTTAAAATTCAGAAAGACTGCCGCTGCATAGTGTGGATAAGGTACGAGAGGGAGTCGAACCCCCTTGTATAGGCTTTGCAGGCCCACGCATGACCGTTCTGCCACCGTACCGTCTTGAAGCATCAAAATGAATAATTAAACTCTTTAGACCTTTCCAAGAGACTTTGAGGCCATCCTTACGTCCTCGCCCTTTACGGTCTTGCGTCCCGCGTGGGCCGCCATGTCTACTGCATCCCGGGCGACGGACTCTGCCACGCCCTCTATTACGCGCCTCAGCTCGTTTGCAGACTCGTCGCTGATCCTGCCGGCTCCGGCCTTTTTGAGTATCCTGTGCATGGCAGACAGGCCGAGCTCGGAGGACTTCATCAGCCTGCCTTGGATCTTTTCTGAAAAAAGCTAGCTAGTGAAAAAATACCACACATGGATCGATTTATACAGACTAGGCGGGATGACATGGAGTTGGTGTGGCTTTATGACTCGCACATTCACCTGTCTGATCCCGAGTACGCCCCGTACATAGGGGACGTGCTGAGTGGCATGAAGTCGCTGCAGATAAGGGCGTGCTGCGTCTCGATGGATGCGGCAAGCTCGCTTGAGACCGTATCTCTTGCAGAACAGAGCGACCTGGTGCTCCCGTTTGTGGGGGTTCACCCTGAATGCGCAAAGGAGGGGGCAGACGGGGTGGCAGGCGTGATAGAGGAGCATCCCGGGATCTCCGGGATCGGGGAGATTGGCATTGATCCCTCTTTTGCATCCGATGATGGCGAGTCAAAAGGACAGGTGCAAGTCTTTGAGAGCATGCTAGAGATTGCAGAGAGGATGAACCTGCCCGTCTCAATCCACTCTAGAAGGAGCCTTGATGCGGTGCTTGACATAATGACGTCGTACGGGGGGCGCGCGCTGTTGCACTGGTTTGACGGCAACAAAAAGCAGCTGCGGCGCGCAATGGAGATGGGGCTTTTTGTATCGTACGGACCCGTGGCCATATATGCAAACGACAAGCAGGCCCTGCTGTCGCGTACTGATAAGTCAAAGATATTGGTGGAGACTGACGGGCCCGTCAGGTTTTCCAGGTGCTTTGAGTCCAAGCCGGGACAGCCGAGCTTTATTCCAAGCGTGGTGTTTTGCGCCTCGCAGATACTTGGAAAGACGTTTGAGGAGACTGCATGTCTGCTGGAGGAAAACACCGTCTCTTTTCTTGGCGGCGCGCGCGTATAGGTATAATATACCCTCGGCAGCCGTGACTAGCAGTGGATAGGATAAAGAGTCTCTCGCTCAAGGTGCTCGAGGAGCACAAGTCAAAGTTCGGCAAGGACTTTGCTGATAATAAAAAAGCACTCAACCAAGTCGCCATAATCCGTTCAAAAGGCCTCAAAAACGAGATTGCCGGCTATATTACAAAGTCCGTCAGAAGGGAGATGATCGAAGAGGCAGAAAAGATTGCAAGGATCAAGGCGGCGCAGGCAGAAGAGGCAGAACAAAAGGCAAAGGCCGAGGCAGAAGAGGCAGAACAAAAGGCAAAGGCAGAAGCAGAAGAGGCAAGAGCCGACTCCAAGGATGAAGAGTCTAGTTCAGATGTCCCGGATCCCGGAACACAAGAGGCATCCCCAGACCAGGCAGATGTCCCGGATCCCGGAACGCAAGAGGCATCCCCAGACCCGGCAGAGCCTGCAAGACCAGAATAACTGTCTTGTGGATAGACTATTATTTTCAGCAGCCATAGACGCGCCATGATTACGATAAAACCGGTGGGTGGCGCAAAAAAGTCCCTTGGCACCGACGAGATACGGCTCGAGTCGGGCGTGACCATTACAGAGATGCTCGACGCGCTAGCCGGCATGGTCCCGGACAGGGCGCCAGAGCTTGACACGGACAACGTGCTAGTGGCAGTAAACGGGGCCGATTCGTCTGCAATGAACGGGCGCAATACCGTCCTAAATGACGGCGACAAGGTGAGCATAATCCCCGTGATCCACGGCGGTTCTCAAAATGCCACGCTCCAGATACTGCAAAGACACGTACTCGTAACAAGGGTCACGGATTCCTCGCTTGATGACCTCCGCTCAAGGCACCCCGGAGCCAGGCTCCAGGCGGTGTCTGAGAGGTTCATACTAAACAGATACCACCTTGAGAGGATACTACACCTGTCCATACGCTCGCATAGAAACGGCTCGCTGCTCTCAAAAAAGATAGAGACTGACATACTGATGCGCTTTGCGCTGACAAGGCAGATATCTGCCGCCATTGCAGACGCGGGAGCAAAACCCGGAAAATGCCACGTGATAATAGCGCTCGGCACAAAGAGGCAGCTTGAGCTGATACGCCTGGAACTGCTGCCCGTGTCTGCCCCGCTGTTTTGCCGGGACAACTCTTCATTCCTCAGGAAACACTTTGGAATAACGAAAAAGCACGTTAATTCTGTGCGCTCTGGCCGCCCGCTTGAGGACATACTTGCAGAAAAGGCGGCAGTCCTACTCTGAGAGGCTCCGCTTTACGCCGTGCATGCTCAGCACGTCTTCTTCGCGCAATACTGCAATGCCAGCGCTTGCCTGTATTATCTCCACTAGCACCACCCTGTCCGGATGGTTCATGCGCACCCCGTTTGGTATGCGCGAGGCCATCTCCCTTATCAGATTCGTCCCGGATATGTCAGAGCCGCGCTTTTTTACGTAAATCTTGTATGTCATCCCCTCTGGAATCATGCCTGCCACAAACCCGGACTCGCCTATGATGTCCTCCATACTGGCCTGCACCGTCCTTTGAATCGGGACCATCCTCAGGCAGTATCTGATGCTCCACGGCTCCTCTAGCAGCCTCTGCCTCGCCCTTGCCACCACCTCCACGGGATCCAAAGCGGTCCGTGCAGTAAGCAGCCCTGTATACCTGGTAATCTCCACTGCTCCCTCTGCATCTCCGAGCCACTCTAGTATGCCGAGCATCTCGTCTCTTGCATGCTCTTCAAAGTGCATCGCGCTTGTGACTATGAAATCCGTGTAATCTCGCCTCCCGGTATTGCACCCTCACGTACTATGCTTGTCCTGCCCCCCCTCAAGTCCACTATGGTGGACTCGCCACCGCCGGTACTGCCTCCGTCAAGCAGCATGTCGTACCCTGTCACGTCGCACATCCCAGGGTCTGTAGCCGGTCTTTTGCCTGACATGTTTGCGCTGGTTCCTACCAGCGGGCCGCACATCTCTAGCAGTCTGGTGGCGCACGCATGATCCGGGATCCTCACTGCTATCGTATCTTGCAGGTTCATAGTTCTCCTCAGGGAATGGTCTGCAAGCTCTAGCAGCATGGTGACCTGCCCCGGCCAGAACCTTGCCGCCACGCCCCTAGAGTGATCATCAAAGACTGCCAGCCTCTCTGCCATTCCCATCGAGTGGACCAGCACGGGCAGCGGCTTTGAAGTGTCTCTTGCCTTTATTTGGTATATGCGGTTTATCGCCCCCGCGTCATACGGGCTGCACCCGATCCCGTATACGGTGTCTGTGGGAAACACGACTATTCCGCCGTCCCTTATGGTACGCGCGGCCCCCTCAATCCCCGCATCATCGCAGCATGCCTTCAATGAATGTGTGACTCGTAACGCGTAATTATTGCTTTAGATGCTCAGCCCAAAGCTGTCTGCAAACCTTGTAAACGCATAGTATGCCCGTAGAAACTCCCTGCCTGACTGGCTTATCTTGTACTTGTTTGCCCCGCCGCCGGCAGTCTGCTCTAGCAGCCCCTGGGAGACTAGCGTGCTCAGGATTCCAGATATGCGCGAGTGAGATATGTTTGCCTTTCTGATGAGATATGTAACGGATGCGCCGTTTCCGTCTTGCAAGTCCTCCTGTGTGGTCTCTAGAATCTCGCCGATGATCTTCATGTGGGTGCGGTATGCCGCCATATGCGCCCTCTTGTTATACTATATATGATAACACGACGCTATTTTGCCATATACCAACAGGACAAAAGAAGTTGACAAGTATCCTGCCCGTGCCTATCTGTCAAACCGGACGCGGGTCAGCGGCACCCTGCTTACCGGTATGAACAGCGCAATCAGCCCGCCTATCCTGCATGCCATGGATGCCGGGTACAGCAGGGACTCGGGAAACACAAACGAGTACCATCCGAGAAACTCGCCGAGCGCCAAGAGGCCCAGTCCTGCGGCTACTGATGCCGCGCCGCGGTTCCTGTTCTCAAAGTACGACAGCATGGTCTCTATCGCGCCATACGCCAGAAAGATAAACGACACGGACCGGAATATGTGCTCTAGCTGCACGGATGATGTCAGCAGTAACGGCAGCGGAATAATGGCCCTAAAGTGGGCCGACTTTGGAAAGAACGACTTTATGCTGTGCGAGAACGCGATGAAAAAGTATCCGATCGTCTGTATCCCTATGCCGAGCGTCTGCACCCATCCCTCTATGTCCCCTGCATGCAAGAACAGGTCCTCTGCCGTGTATCCGGCCCATACGACAAAGAATCCTGCGCTTATCGAAAAGAATGCAACGGTGAGCCGGAACAGCGTCGGGCTTCCCGTGTTTTTGTACCCGACTAGCGACATTATCCCTATTCCTAGCCCCACCAGGAATCCTATCAGGTTGAGTATGTTCTCTAGCAGAAACTCCAACGGTATGTCAAGGTACCTTCTGCTAATTATTTCAATCTGATGGATGGTTCTAGTCCCATTCGTCAAGGGAGCCGGACGTCTGCCCCTCTGTGCTGCCTGCATAGTCGCCTAGTATGTCAGAGTATCTGGCTTCGTTGTGTGCCACAAACTTGACGTACTCGCCGTAGCTCATCTCAAGATCACACGAGCCGCACCTTACCAGCGAAAAGTCGGGGGCCAGCTCGGCATCTGACTTGCACTTGGGGCATCTTATCTTCATGGTGTGTTATGCGTGTGATGCCTATTATTGCTTGCACATTTGGCGGATCTTGGGAGTATATGACCCCGGAATGCCTGCAAACTAGATTCCATGCGAGCTTGGAACGGGCATGACTATAATTCCAGTATGTGAAAACGTGATCTGAGCGGACTGGGGCTTTTCGGAACATGATGTCAGGCATCTGGATCCGGCATTCCATGCCTGATTCTGCGATCCATTATATAATGAACCACTCGTCCATGAAGTTTATATACCAATTTTCTCACCAAAATAACAGCATGGAGAATGCCGCACTCAGAAAGATTACCAGCATTACACTAATGACCATAATGG
>RHFB01000036.1 GCA_003724285.1 Nitrosopumilus sp. H13
ATGAAAAGGTGCTGCTAGAGTCGCCGCGCGGCACGCCTGCATGCGTCAGGGAATCCTCCGTGGAAAAGCTGGTGCAGCGCGGGTTTGTCCTGGTGCCACAGATTGCAGACGAGGCTAGACCTGTGGATAAAAAACCCGTAACCGCAGATGATACAGAACCAAACATAGAGTCAGACACAGACAAGATACAGGAACCTACGGTAATCCCACAACCCCAAAATGATGCAAAATCTGATGTCCAGACTACAGACAAGGAACCAAAGCTTACTACTCTGAAAGTGGCATCTCAGGTAGAGTTTGTAGATGACGGGCGCGAGTATGGCAAGGTCATTCAGAGAAGACCGTCCCCAGATCCGTTTTACGACAAGATCATGTCTCTCATGACTACCGAGGGAGGAGGAATGATAGTAAGCCAATCTGGCGATGCGACTTTTTATTCTGTTGATCATGAAAAGTATTCAGTCAATCCCGGGGTCGGATTTTATCCAGATGACTGGCTACCCACATACATACCGGATGGCTACAAATTATTGTATGGCGGTTCTGACTATACCACCTATACTCCAACCAAGACTGAATATGAGGAATACAAGGTAGCTTTTAGATTTGTACCGACCACATTTGCGTTGCATGAGAATGTCACTGATTATGATGTGGAGTTTTCCAAAGGATTCTGGATTGAAGCAGTAAAAACGACTGCACCCATAGACGAAACAGAGGATATAATTGAAGGATACAAGGAACAATTCAGCAAGCCTCCTGTCTGGTACGGTGGTTTTAGAGACATGGAACGTGATGGAGAGCCAGTCGTTGCATTTGAAGGAGGCAATGCTGCCAATCCTTATAGAAGCTCTCTTTATTGGAAATTCGCCGACGATTCTTATCTGCATGTCATCTCGGACTATCTAACACTTGATGAGATCATCCCCATCTTTGAGAGCATAAGGAATTGAAAATCATAGTATTAATGATAATTGACACTGTCATGTTGTTGGGCATACCTGCATTGCCTCTAGAGGCGTTTGGAGTTGGTAAACATGGGTAATCCAGACGGCAGGGAATTGATGACGTGCCTTTGGATTGCCGTTGATATGGTTCCCTAGAATCACTCTTCCCGGATCAAAGACATTCGTCTAGTTTGAGGCTGTTCTGGCTCCGCAGTCAAAAAAATGCTTGTATGCTTTCATTACCATTCATTATACATGAGAGCACGAAACATTGTCATCATGGCATCTATAGTAGCAGGTGTCGTAGCTGTGGCAGGAGTCAATGCGGCGTATGGCTTGTGCTTTGGTCTTACCGGCAGATGGTGCATCGGCTAGTCCGAGCCAAGAGAATCAAATCCCGGAATCCCAAAGACATCCAAGACATGGCACCGACCCGTACATGGCGCGCAAGCTCTTTATGGAATGCTTGAAACCCGTGACTCATGAAGCCCTTTGTGCTGTGGATGACAGGTCTGCCGTGCTCTGGCAAGACTACCATAGTAAGGGATCTGCAAAAGGACATTCCCAACCTTGCAATGCTTGATGGCGACGAACTGCGCGAGTGGTTTTCCCCAAAGGACTTTTCAAAAGAGGCGCGCAACGAGCACAACAAGAGGGTGGCCCACCTTGCAAAACTGCTGCTAAGACACGGCGTCCCGAGCGCAGTGTCCCTGGTATCCCCGTACATGGAGAACCGCAAGACCGCAAGGGAGATAGTCGGGACGGACGGACAGTTTGCCGAGTGCTATGTAAAGTGCTCGCTTGCAAAGTGCGAGGAGCGCGACGTAAAGGGCATGTATGCAAAGGCTCGAAAGGGGGAGATAAAGCAGTTTACCGGAATAGACGACCCGTACGAGGCTCCCGAGAACGCGGATCTGGTAATAGACACGGAACACGCGCCGCTCTCAGAGAGCGCAGACAAGATAAGGGAATTTCTAAAGTCAAAGGACCTCATCTGATTTTAAACGACTTGGACAGATAATCTGAAAACCTGTCATTTGGCTGGTAAATATGATAATTCAGGCAGCAAAAAATTGACAGGTTTTGAATCACCTGTTTTTCAACAGATTTTTTTAAACTCTGACACAATCCTGTCATGAATCGCGCCGTTTGTCACAAGTATCCCGTCATGATGAACGACGTCGGCCCTGTTATATCCGAGGCCGCCGCCACGCATGTCAGTCATCCTGCCCCCGGCCTCTGTAACTATACAATATGATGCGGCCGTATCCCACTCTTTCATCTTGTCGGTGGTGGTAATGTACGCCTCTGCCTCGCCAGAGCTGATCCTTGCCACCTTGAGCGAGCTGCCAACGCTTGCAAAGCTTTCCATTCCAAGAGACCCGATAAACGACCTGTCTGTATCAGACAGGTGGTGCCTCGATCCGACGGCCCTGCATCTTGCAAGGTCTGCAGTCTGCGTTACAGAGATCCTGCTCCATGCGCCAGACCACCTAAACGCGCCGCGCCCACTTTGCGCCGCAAACAGCTCGCCCTCTGCAGGCCACCCTATCACACCCAGTACCGGACTGCCGTCTTGCACCAGGGCTATCATGACCGTAAACTCGCCGGTCCTGTCTACAAAGTCAGAGGTGCCATCAAGTGGATCCACAATCCAGACCGTCCCGCTTGAGAGCCGGGATCTGTCGTCGGCATCCTCCTCTGAGAGTATGGCGCGACCAGTCTGCCCCAGAATCTCCTTGATTATATGGTTGCTCTTCAGGTCTGCATCAGTGACTGGCGAGCCGTCGCTTTTTTTGTGCGACTCGAACCCGCCGCGGTACGCCTCTAGTATCGCCTCCCCGGCCCTGACTGCTGCCTCGATTGCCACATCCAGCTCGGGCGCCCTGCCTGGTATCGGTATGGCCTGCAACGATTCCACCTATGTGGTAAGTTCCGGCTTTAGGGTCCACACCACCCCCAGGACGATAAACGGTATGCTCATGACCCCGACGATCCCAAGTATCGTGTTGAACTGGGACTCTGATATCTCTGGGTTGTTTATCAGCCACGGCAGGGGCAGGGTGATGATCACCCAGATTGCCCCGAGAAGAATTATCAACTTTGCCTTTGCTTTTCTGTCTTTCATGGTGTGGTATCCCCTGCCAATCTATTAAACTCATGCGGATTCATTTTGTTGATTCTCCTCCGTCCACTGCAAGCACCGCCCCGGTAGTCCACGACGAATCATCACTCACCAGATATAGCGCGGCCCTTGCGACGTCTTTTGGCGTACCAATCCTGCCTATCGGGTGGTCTGCCTCTACAAACTCCCGGTTCTTTTGCGTCCTTAGAAACGGCCTCGTCATGTCCGTCTCCACCACCCCGGGACATATGCAGTTGACCCTGATCTTGTCTGCTGCGTACTCGAGGGCCCAGCACCTTGTGAGCGCGATTAGCGCCGCCTTTGAGGCGCTGTACGCGTCGGCGTTGAACCCCTGGTACGCCTTTAGTCCCGCATCAGAGGATATGTTGAGTATGACGCCCCCGCCCTCCATGTGGGGTACTGCCTCCCTAGTAAACCTGAACTGCCCCGTGAGGTTTACATCTAGCACGTCATTCCACTCGTCCTCTCCGATCTCATGCAACTTTTTAATCCCCGGAAATATCCCGGCATTGTTAACTAGTATGTCAATCCTCCCCGTTCTGCCGGCAGTCTCCCTTACCACGTCTTTGACTTGATCATGGCTTCTGATGTCTGCTGCAATGCCCGTGGCGCCGATCCCGGATGCTGCCTTTTTGAGGCGGTCCTGATCCCTTGCGGTAATTATTACATCTGCCCCGTTCTCTGCAAGCATGCCGGCTATTGCAAGCCCGATGCCCCTGCTACCGCCTGTCACAAGCGCAGTCTTTCCTGAAAGTCCCAATGCCTCTTGCATGAAAATTCGTAATTTATAGATCGATTGGATCCATGTCAGGCACGAAATATTTCAATAAATGGCATGAAAAACTACAATTTATCACGTGAAATGTTAAATACTTAAAGTTCCTATTAGGAATAATGCCGAAGGATATAATTCCTATCGACTAGAACAGCGTAACCCCGCAGAACGAAAAAGGCGATCAGGCGTACAACGCTCTGATGATGAGAGGAAATCTCTCAATGTTCTGTAGCGAAGGGGTTTCGCCAATTTTAATTCCTCAGGATGTCGACTGACACGGATCCCATCACGTTTCCGTTTGGGTTTATGGTGATTGTGATCTCTTGCATCTCTGGTATGGTTACCGTCTTTTTGCCGTCATAATCCCAGGTATAGTACTCTGCAGTATCTGCCTTTGTGCCGACAAGGGCAAAGTCCTGTGAAAACTCGACAGCTCCCGCAAGAGTTATGGATAATGTCTCGGGACTGCTTCCGTTTGGAACAAACCTGAAATGGTATGTACCCGCCTCTGCCGTAAACGTGTCGGTAAATACCCCGCCCGGGTACAGCCCGGGATCTGCAAGAGTGGCGTGAAACACCACGCTGTCTCTTTTTGGCGGGTCCGATAAAAGCGCCAGCGCAAGTACGGTTACTAGCACGACTGCCACGGCTCCCGGGATCGCCTTGTTCACATGCATGCTTGGGAAGACATTGTAAAAATAGATTTCTAATACGTGTCGTTCTCCCGGATTTTTCTGCACAGGACGGTCACCTTTTCAAGATGCCTTGGCAGCCAGGGATCGTCAATCAAGTCCATGATGTCGCTCATCTTGAATTTTTTGGGCTTTGTGATGCCCTCTTCAAAATCATAGAGCGTTATGACCCTGTCTGCCACGTCCCGGGACATGACCTGCTTGTTGTACGCATAGTTGTGGGCAAACTCGTTTCGCAGGATCCTTATTTTTGAGAGCCTGTCGCTGATCTTTTTTCTCGTCTCCTTGTCGATCTTGGTTTTAAAGGCCGGATGATTGCTGATTATCTTGGAGAACCAGATGCTCTTTGTGCCAAATGACACCCTTTCATCGTCTAGTACGGTGCCTGCCCAGAGGGCGATCTCCTGCTTGTCCCGGAGGAAAAAGTCCGTGATTATCATGGTGAGTGTAGAGTCAAGCACCGCCACATAGCTGATAAAGTTGCCCCGGATCCTATTTACCAGATTGACGTACTCTTTGTCTGTGAGTCTTTTGGACTTTGCAGGCAGGTCAAAGGCAAAGGGGCCGCGCATGAGTCTGGCATGCAATGACAAGCTTTAGACTCTTTCGATCCTTGGACAGGCATCTGGAGTCGTGCCTGAGATCTGTCAAAACAGGCGATCCGGGGGCATGCCGCCGATTCCCTGCTGCCTGAATTGACAGCATGTGCCCGTCCTGCCTGACAGCCGGATCAACGTCCCGGAACCGTGCCCCGGGAGTCTTGTTAGTTAAATTTTATTCAAAGCCAAGCAATCTTTACACCCGGGATTAAGTATTAATCACATAATCCAACACATGGCAAAACTGGGCGAGAGATGGGCAAAACAGCCTCAACAGAGCGTTACTGAAAAGATTTCAGACACCATCAAGCCAAAGGCTGCAGACGCAGATAAAAAAGCTTGATTCCATGATTACAAACCTACAGGAACGCGATGCAAAGCTCTTCCAGAGGATTGTAGATGCCACCCAAAAGCACGACACGCAGGCAAGCAAGGTGCTTGGAAACGAGCTTGCAGAGGTAAGAAAGGTCACCAGAATTCTGAGCAGCGCCAGGATTGCGCTAGAACAGATCGAGCTTCGACTCACCACCTGCAGTGACCTAGGCGATACGGTCGTTGCAATCATGCCTACCATGGGCCTGATGAAGAACCTAAAGTCGTCCCTCGGAAAGATAATGCCCGGAGCAGAGCAGGAGATCGGCCAGATGGCAGAGATGCTCGGAGGATTCATGACTGAGAGCTTTTCAGGCGATGCCGCCTTTGGACTTGACGAGACCATGAGCGCCGAATCCGAAAAGATACTCCAAGAGGCATCTGCAGTGGCAGAGAGTTCTGCCGGTCAAATGTTCCCCTCGGTGCCTACTGACACCCAGGAAGCCACATCAACTGCAAAGTTCCTCTAGATATTCTGCGACTCTCTCGAGTCCCTGATTCTCTTTATAATATTGCCCTCATCGTCGATTACCTTGTCGACACCTGAAAGCTTTTCCCTGAGACTGTTGATAGTATTGCCCACCTCGTCTGCCTCGCCTTCCACCTGCTTTCTCTTGCTTGCAAGCTCGCCGATTCCCCTGTTCTCCTCATCGATGTATTCGTTGACCTTTTGCAGCTTTTCCTTGAGGTTTTTAATGTCGACTGACTCTTTTTCAATGTCTTTTTCGAGCATGATCCGCTTGTCCTTTAGGTTCTTTATCATCAGACCCACGTAATCGATGGCCTCTTCGAGCTTTGCCCGCTTTCCCATCAGCCCCCCTATGCCTATCTGGCTTGCTACGTCTGCTGCAGGCTCTGGAGCCTCGGGCCGGACCTGCTCTTCTGTCATCTCGTCTCCCTCCCCTTTGTACCTGTCAAACATTCTATGATCTCTTTTCCCCTTTGGAATAAAAAGTTATTATGAATTCTAGAAGCTGATCTTGTGAATGATTTTTAGCCAGTTCTTGCGTGTCAGGCATATCCGGTAAATCCCGGCACCTGCTAAACGTTTTTAGAATGTCCTCCCAGCCACGAGGCATGATTCAGGGCAAGGTAGCACTTATCACCGGGGCAAGCAGCGGCATAGGCCGCGCCACTGCGCTGGCGCTCTCAAAGGCGGGGGCAAAGGTGGCAGTCGGGGCAAGAAGAACCGACAAACTCGAAGAGCTTGCAAAAGAGATATCTGGCAGGGGCGGTGAAATATTCCACAAAAAGCTTGATGTGACGCAGCGGCGCGAATGCGACGAGTTTGCAAAAGAGGTGCTTGAAAAATGGGGCTCGATAGACATTCTTGTAAATAACGCGGGCCTGATGCCGCTGAGCTTTTTCAAAAACCTAAAGGTCGACGAGTGGGATCGCATGATAGACGTCAACATAAGGGGAGTGCTGTACTGTACGGCCGCAGTCATCTCCCACATGAGGGAAAAAAAGTCAGGCCACATTGTAAACATCTCCTCAGTCGCGGGACGGATCGTCTTTCCGGCAGGCAGCGTCTATTGCGCCACAAAGCACGCAGTGGCCGCGTTCAGCGAGGGTCTCCGGCAGGAGTTCAGCGTGCGCTCGGGAATCCGCGTGACTAGCATCGAGCCGGGAGTGGTCGCAACCGAGCTCAACGACGCCATCACGGACGAGTCCCTCAAGGGGTTCGTCGAGAATGCAAAAAAGATGGAGGCGCTCCAGGCGCAAGACATTGCCGAGGCAATCGTGTATGCGACAGGCTCGCCGCAACACGTAAACGTAAATGAAATCCTGATACGACCCACCACCCAGGAGCGCTAGGACTTTGCAAGGTGCTCTAGTACCGCCCTGATCTCCACGCCGAGATCCTCGCAGCCTGCCAGATTCATCTTTTCAGGAATCTCTTCCATGTCCTCCTCAAGCTCGATGCTCCTCTTTTGCACGCAGTCAAGATGATCCCCTGAAGCAGAGACCCTGTGGCATATCCGGCAGTTCACTACCATACTTGCAAATACCACGATTTAATAATTTCATCTACCGCCTCTAGGCGTGGGATCGTCGTCTAGCTTGGTATGATACTAGTCTGGGGGACTAGTGGTCGCAGGTTCAAATCCTGCCGGTCCCATCATACCCTTAGAGCATCTAGCAGCTCCTCAAAGCTGCCGCGCGTCCTGCGCCGCTTGTATTCCCTCAGGGACTCGATGATGCGGGCCTTTGCCGGGTTCTTGTAGACTCTTTGAACTTTTTTTGCAATGCCTGATCCGATAAACAGGGCCTGGGTTATCGACGTGACATTTGAGGGCCTCCTTTCCGTGCTGGAGCTGTCAAAGTCGATCAGGACCGGCCCGGCACCGCCCACCATCACATGCTTTGAGATGTTGCTCAGCTCGCCATGATCCAGCCCCGCCTCATCGAGCCTATAACAGTCGTCAAGAACCTTGCTTATCACGTCTTTGAGCTTTTTTGCCCTGCCGGCACCTGCAAGCCCGTCTATCCACTGGCCGATTCTGACCCCCCTTACATACTCCATGACAAGAAAGTTCCTGCTTGCCGCAAACACCTGCGGGCCCACATGCACAGAGTTTGCCGCCTCTAGCAGCGTCATCTCCCTTTTCATTCCGTCCCTCTGCGAGTCGGTGCGCCTTATCTTGAGCGCAACTGTCTTGCCGCCTTTTTTTGCAAGAACCACCACTCCGACGTACCCCTTTCCCAGCACCGACAGCCCGCCAAGCTCCACGGGGCCTGAGAACGAGACTGATGACACTCCCAACCTTTCAAGCTCTGCCATGCGGGCCCTTATCTGCCTGCCATTTGCACGGGGGTATCCCAGAATCTGTGTGTACGGCTCGTCTGCGAGCCTCTCAATCGAAATGAAGGAACGCGCCATCCGTTGAAATCAGCTCGTCTGCGGCCTCTTTAATTGATTTGCCCAGACCGCCGCTTCCCATGGACACCTTAAAGCCGCGCACAAAGTCGTCTTGCAGCCCGCTCGGTATGTCGCTTTGGATGTTGTTTTTGAGAAACCACTTCATAAAGCCGACTGCATCCGGATGCCTCCTCTCCCGCAGCGAGGTAATCCTCCCGTCATCTTTGATCCACACCAGCTTTAGGTCCCTGCGGTTCTTGCCGATGAACTTTTCAGAGCTGCCCTGCCTGAAAAACTCCGGCCCGTCCTTTTGGTACAGGAGCGGAATGCAGCCTGACTCGAGCAGAAAGAACAGGTGCGCCTTTTCCCCCACATGCGCCTTGCTTCGGAGCACCACAAAGCCTCCAAGCTCCAGCTGCCTTGAGAGCGAGAATGCGATCCTCTTTGCCTGCCCCCAGATTATATCCGGGCTCCTCTCCCGGAATCCAAAGCTTACCACCAGCATGTCATCCCAGAGCCTCTTTGAGACCCTTGGCCTCCTTTTCTTGAAAAAGTCCGCAGAGGGCCTGGCTGCAAAGGCCCTGCACAAGAGGACAAACCTGCCCAGATTCCGTTCTGAGATTGCCGCCGCCAGGTTCCTCTTGCCGTCCACCGGATCTGTTATTATGATCATGCCGTCAAACTTTTTCTCCGCCCTGCCAATAGTCGTGTTCCTGCCAATTCCTGCCATGTTCCTGACCACGCCCTCAAAGCTCTTAAAATTCAGCACCAGCACCTCTGCCACATACCCGCTGAATCCCTGCCTTGCGATCTCCGCCCCGTAGATCCCGTTTGCCTTTAGGAACGCCTTTAGCACCCGCACCTCGCCCCTCATCTTTGTGGTAAGCGACTTTTTCATGAGTCTGGTGTGGTACGGCGACCTGTCAGCAGAGCTCTTCCACTCCCCCTGCTTCACGTCATAGTACGGCACCACGTTGACTCTGGTCTTTCTGACTCTGGCCTCCACATACGGGTGCTCGGAGTATTTTACATACGGGGAATATCCGTTTAATGACTCAAAGCCTATCTGCCTTGCAGTCTCCTCAAACCTCTCCTTTGAGACCGATCTTTTAAACCCGACAAAGATGTCCACGTCTGCATCCTCTGAGAGCCACGTGCCCTTTGCAAGCGAGCCTCCCAGCTGCACGTCTGTAACCTGGGGGAGTCCTGCCGTGACCTTTCTTACCATGTCTAGCATTTCATCTGCAGTTTTTCTGCCCATGTCTTGCGCCGCCTTTGAGGGGGTGACGTCTCTTGCCACTGCAGATATTATGCGCCTCATGTCCCCGACTCCCACAGATCCGAGTATGTGGATCCCTCTGGATTCAGCGCGCTCGACTTTAGCTTTATCTGCGCAACATGCTGCACTCCAAAACTCACAGAACCCATTCCATCCAACTTGTCCCTTGTCTTCCCTGCCTTCTTTTTAACTCTAAATACGGTAAGGTGCGGCACAAACGGCCTGTCCCGGCAGAATCCGAGCGGGGCGAGCGCCGCTTCCACGCTTTTTGCAAGCCCGGACAGGCGGCCCCCGTCATCTGCCCCTATCCAGACTGTTCTAGGCGGGCCGGATCCGGGAAACATGCCAACCCCCTTCAAAGCGACATCAAATGCGTCAAATTTGATGTCCCGGAGAGCCTCTATCACCTGCGAGACCTCTGCAATCTCGCCTAGAAACTGCAGCGTAAAGTGGAGGTTTTCGGGGGCGACGGGCCTGGCATCAATGCCCAGTTCTGACTGGAGCCTCTTTATCGAACCGATCACCTCTGCATCAGTTATCCCTGCTGCAACAAAGACTCGCACACGAAAGTGTGGCGCGTCTTTTATAATAATCCCAACCACACACCAGTCATAAACTACATGCAGGCATCCGTGGCTCAAAAGCTCGCACAGCTACAAATTTACGCATGCACACATCGCTAACTAAATAGAACCGGGATCCCCCCCGGTGCGTGTTGGTCAAGCTGATAGTCTGCCTTGCCGGCATGCCGGGAGCAGGCAAGTCCACCATAGCAGAGGGACTAAAGTCAAGGGGATACGACGTTGTCAACATGGGCGATGCCGTCCGGGAGGAGGCGGCAAAAAGAGCCCTAGAGCCCTCGAGGGAAAATCTTGGCAAGCTGATGCTAGAGCTGCGGCGCGAACACGGCCAGGGAGCAGTAGCCGAGCTGGTAAGGCCAAAGATCGAGTCGTCTGCCGCAGAGGTGGTCCTAGTCGACGGGATCAGATCCATCGAGGAGGTGCAGGCGATAAGAAAGTTCGGCAACGTGCGGCTGCTTGCGGTGCATGCGTCAACTAGCTCCAGGTTTGACTTTTTACAGAGGCGCGGGCGCCCAGACGATCCGCAGACAAGGGATCACTTTGTAGAGCGCGACAGCCGCGAGCTGGGGGTGGGAATCAGCAACCCGATCGCGCTCTCTGATGAGGCCATCTCCAACACCGGCATGACAAAAGACGAGCTTGTAGAGACGGCATTCGGGATAATCCGGGGCTGGATATGATACCTGACATCGAGTGTGTAATAGAGGCATCCTGCATGATAAACCCGTCAGAGGATCCAGACAAGGTGGCAGCGGCAGTCTCAAACGTACTTGCAGAGCCGGAGATGGATACCGGGGACTCGATGCTCGTGGCAAGATCCCGCACCCTTGCATCGCTTGAAAAGATACGCCAGGCAATACACTCAAGGCAGCAGCAAAAGACGTACGGGCGCAGCCTGAGGAAAAACCTTGCAGACAAAAGCACCAGGCTCTACTTCAACAAGCAGGCAGCCTTTGCCCAAAGAATAGCAATATGCCAAGAGGCAGACGAGTCCCCCCTCGGACCGATCACAGTCACCATATCATCACCAGAGGTTGAAAAGGTGATGGGCTGGCTCGTCTCATAAGGAAATCCGATCACTTTGGTGCATTTTTTTCGAGTCCGAGTCTAAAATGCACATTCCAAAAGCTGTATCCATGCTCATAAAGCTGTGCCTGATCGCAGGCATCCTAATGGTGGGGGGAATAGTCCTGGCGAACTTGACAAATCCCGCGGCAGGCGCAGGCATCACGACTGCGGACGGGCCTCAGGGTCTTGTGGACACCATGGTTTACAAGCCGGTCGTACACGCGGCAGATCAGGTGCGCGATACGATATCTGTAGAGGCAGGCAAGATACAAGAGACGCTCTCCAAGATCGACATCATCGGATCAATTACAAACATCTTTACAAGCGCCTTTAGCTAGTTCCGGGACTCGAATGCAGATACAAGCTCCGGCAGACACGCAGAGCATTTCTCCCTTACTGCCAGATCCATCTCTGATGACATTGGCGTAGGATCCGGGTTTATCTCTACCAGCGTGGCGCCGTTGCGCTTTGCCTGTAATGGCAGCATGTTTGCAGGGGACACCTCCAGCGACGTTCCTGCAACCACCATAAAATCACACCCTGATGCGATGCTCATGGCCTCACTCCACACCTCCTGCGGCAGTTCCTCTCCAAACCACACCACGTCTGGCCTGAGCATGCTGCCGCACCCGCACAGCGGGGGGCTACCTGGCAGCCCCGACGGGATCTCTTGCGCAAAGTCACAAGACGTGCATCTTGTCCTTATTATGCTCCCGTGCAGCTCTAGCACCTCCGAGCTGCCTGCGCGCTGGTGCAGGCCGTCCACGTTCTGGGTCAGCACGGACACGCTCACATGCCTCTCAAGCTCTGCCACTGCCGCATGCCCGGGATTTGGCAGCGCAGAGAGTATGTTTTTGCGCCTATCTGCATACCACTCCCATACGAGCCCCGGATTCTCCTCAAACGCCCCGATGGTCGCAAGCTTCATCGCGTCATGATTCCTCCACAGCCCGTCTTCTCCACGGAACGTGGGAATCCCGCTCTCCTGCGAGATGCCCGCCCCGGTCACAAACACGACCCTTTTTGCGGCCCTTGCACGCTCCAGAACCGGCCCGAACACACTCATTTGATCTCCATCTCTAGGAGATCCCTTGCAGCTGTTACGGATTCAAACACCTCGCGCGCCTCCTTCAGGTGGCCCGACTCGTCTTTGTATCTAGAGGAGAAATGCGTCAGAACCAGGCTCTTTACACCCGCCTTTTTTGCGAGCGCGGCTGCCTGCCTTGCAGTGGAGTGCAGCGTCTCTTGCGCCTTTGACTCCTCGCCGTCAAGGAATGTGGCATCAAATACCAGGACATCGCATCCGGCAAAAAACTCGCCGAGCGCCTCTGTGGGCGCCGTGTCGCCAGAGATGCCTATCTTCTTTCCCGGGCGACTTTTGCCTAGCACCTGCCCCGGACTCGTCTTTTTGCCATCAAATACCACCTCCTCGCCGTTTTGGAGGCGGTTCCACAAGACGCCCCTTGGTATGCCTAGCGCCCCGGCCTTTTTAACATCAAAGCGCCCCGGCCTGTCCTTTTCTACAACCCTGTATGAAAACGCAGTCACCTTGTGGCTTGCCCTGCACGCATCCACCACTACCTCCCCGTCCTCAAAGATCCTTCCCTCCTTTACCACGCTGATCATCACCGGAAACGACAGGCCGAAATTGAGCATCCTTGTATTTGCTGCCACAAACTCGTCGATTCCTGCAGGACCGAATATCTCCAGGGGCTCTGTCCTCTTGCGCATTGACATTGTCTGCAGCAGTCCGAACAGCCCGACGCAGTGATCCCCGTGCATGTGCGTTATAAAGATCCTCATCTTCTTGTTCCACCCAAGGCCTGTCTTCATGTAGGAGACCTGCGCCGCCTCGCCTGCATCAAACATGAACACCTCCCCGTTCCTCTCAAGGCAGGCGCAAGAAAGCCCCCGCTCGGCAG
>RHFB01000078.1 GCA_003724285.1 Nitrosopumilus sp. H13
GATGATGAATCATCGCGCATAGTCTCTATGTATGTGGCTGAACCGATGTGTTGGTCTGTTAGTAAAGGCTGGCTCACCACTCGCCGAAGCTTGTGATCTACACCACCTTCCTATCAACGCAGTCTTCTGCTGCCGACCTTCATCTAATGAAGGAATAACTTGTCTCGGGATAGGATTCGTGCTTAGATGCTTTCAGCACTTAGCCTAAACGGCTTAGCTGCCCGGCCTGCCTTGTCAGACAACCGGTAGACCAGTGGCCACGCTGCTCTGTTCCTCTCGTACTAGGAGCAACTTCCCCTCAGTTATTCACGCTTCCATCAGGCAGAGACCGACCTGTCTCACGACGGTCTAAACCCAGCTCATGTTCCCTTTTAATAGGCGAGCAGCCTCACCCTTGGCCCCTGCTGCAGGACCAGGATAGGAAAAGCCGACATCGAGGTACCAAACCGCGGGGTCGATAGGAGCTCTCGCCCGCGACGAGCCTGTTATCCCTGGGGTAATTTTTCTGTCACCTCCGGGCCCCAATAGTGGGCACACGAAGGATCGCTAAGCCAGACTTTCGTCTATGGATTCCGTGCGTTTGGAAACCCATTCAGTCGAGTTTTTGGCTTTGCCCTCTTCAACGGATTTCTGTCCCGTTTGAACTCAACTTTGGGCCCCTTTGATATCTTTTCAAAGGGGTGCCGCCCCAGCCGAACTGCCCACCTGCACGTGTCTCCAGTCTTCACTGGATAAGTGGTACTGCAAAAAGAGTCTGGTGTTACATCGTTGCTTCCCAGCATCCCGGAGAACGCTGGGCATAGCTCCCAGATACCCTGTGCAATTCTTACTATACCACAAGCACAAGCTGCAGTAAAACTCCACGGGGTCTTCTCTCCCCGATGGAAGGCGATGGACTGTTCGTCCACCTTATGTGGCTTCACCGGGTTGTAGGCGGGGACAGTGGGGCTCTCGTTGTTCCATTCATGCGCGTCGGAACTTACCCGACAAGGCATTTGGCTACCTTAAGAGAGTCAGAGTTACTCCCGGCGTTAACCGGCCCTTAGCTCGGTTGAACCCAAGTTTTAGGTACCGGCACCGGCCAGGATTCAGCGACTATACAAATCCTTTCGGACTAGCAGTCGCCTGTGTTTTTATTAAACAGTCGAAACCCCCTTGTCATTGCAACCTGCGATCCCCATTCCTCATGAAGATCGCAGGCATCCCTTATACCTAAGCTACAGGACTAATTTGCCGAATTCCCTCGCCATACGGTATACCCGTAGCACCTTAGCTTTCTAAGCCTGCGCACCTGTGTCGGTTCTGGGTACGAACCTGCATGTTACTAACTGCACGGTCTTTCATGGTCTCCTGGAATCGAGAAAACTCCGCTAACGCGAAGCCATTTCTGCCTCGGACCGGTTCTCGTCATTACGACACTCCCCGGTCCTCGAACAGTTAGATACAACGATGGTTGTACAACCCCTATCCGGAAGCGAACCATACAGCTCAGACGCCCCATGCAGGGTACTAGAATATTAACTAGTTTCCCTTTCGGTCTACTCTGTTGAGGCAGACCTTAGGATCGACTAACTCCAGGCTGATAACGCATTGCCTGGAAACCCTTGCGCTTTCGGTGGTATGGATTCTCACCATACTATGCTGTTACTGCCGCCAGGATCTGCAATAGAAACCGGTCCACAGGACGTCACCGCCCTGCTTCGACCCAATCACTACGCCAACCTACCACGGATCACCTGTACTGGTGATCATCCAAAGTATCGGTACTCTGCTTTAGCCCCGTCCGTTTTTGAGGCATCCTCCCTCGGCAGGTAAGTTGTTACACACTTTTTAAAGGATAGCTGCTTCTGAGCTTACCTCCCTGCTGTCTTGGCGAGAATACGCTCTTTAGCTTGACACTTAGCAGAGATTTGGGGACCTTAACTTTAGTCTGGGTTAAACCCCTTTCGGTCGTGAGCCTTACGCCACACGAACCCGTGTCCTTGCTTCTACAATGTATATCCGTTCGGAGTTTGAATGAACGGTGAGGGATCTCTCCCCCGCGCCGCTCTATCAGTGCTCTACCGGAAATACTATCTCCACAAAGCACGCCCTGCGAGACGCTTCGGTTGGAACTAGCGAGCGCCAGTCTAGATTGGTTTTTGACCCCTATTCCCAAGTCACAACAACGATTTGCACGTCAGAACGTCTTAAGACCTCCAGCGGGCTTTCGCCCGCCTTCATCTAGCTCAGGAATAGATCGACTGGCTTCTAGCCTAGCCGCCATGACTCTACGCACTTTCACACGCTTCTCCTCACAATGCTGCGAGAACTCGGTTTCCCTTCGCCTCCACCTTTGAAGGCTTAGGCTTGCCATGACGGTTAGCTCCCTGGCCCGTGTTTCGAGACGGAACGCATAACGCCGACGGTTTGAACATCAAGCCTTCAATCCTATTGCTAGAATCTCCAACCTGAAAAAACCGCCTTTCGCGCCATGCACGTCTGTAACCAATAGGTTTCATGCACTTTTCACCCCCCTTCCGGGGTACTTTTCAGCTTTCCCTCACGGTACTAGTCCACTATCGGTCTTGAGAGATATTTAGCCTCGGATGCTACTTTCACCCATATTCATTGCCCACTACCAAGGACAACTACTCGGGCATGGATAGGACTCTTTGCACTTTACCTAGGGGGGTTTCACCCTCTATGCCAGAACTTTCCAGATCATTTCGGTTGTGCTCCAAGATTCCATGACTCCATGCCAAAACACCACATCTCCCGAAGGATTCAGTTTGGGCTCTTTCCTTTTCGATCGCCTCTACTTGGGAAATCTCTATTGATTTCTCTTCCACGTGGTACTAAGATGCTTCAATTCCCACGGTTCGACTTCCAGCTTTGACACTGGAATGCACAAATGTGCAAGATTCTCATTCGGACATCTCGGGATCAACGGTTGCGTGCGCCTACCCCGAGCTTATCGCAGCTTGCCACGTCCTTCATCTCTCCTCAAGCCTAGCAATCCACCTATTGGCGTCTTTACACCGGCAAATTCAGCCACGTATTACACGACTATGCGCGACGATCATCGCAAGGCCCCTGGGGGGACCCCGCTACATCCTTCATACACCACGTTAGTGGCGCATTGCATCGATGTGTGAAGACTGTGCATCCGCCATTCTTCGTATTTCTAAGGAGGTGATCCGACCGCAGGTTCCCCTACGGTCACCTTGTTACGACTTTTCCCTTGTCACGAACCTCAAGTTCGATAACGCCAATCAGACGTCACCTCGCTAAAAGCTCACTTCAATGAAACGACGGGCGGTGTGTGCAAGGAGCAGGGACGTATTCACCGCGCGATAATGACACGCAGTTACTAGGGATTCCATATTCGTGAGGGCGAGTTGCAGCCCTCAGTCATAACTGTGGTAATGTTTGAGGATTACCTCCTCCTTTCGGATTCGGAACCCACTGTCATTACCATTGCAGCCCGCGTGTGGCCCCAGAGTTTCGGGGCATACTGACCTGCCGTGGCCCCTTCCTTCCTCCGTATTAACTACGGCGGTCCCATTAATTCGCCCCACTACTCCTGAGAGTAATGGTGGCAACTAACAGCAGGGATCTCGCTCGTTACCTGACTTAACAGGACATCTCACGGCACGAGCTGGCGACGGCCATGCACCACCTCTCAGCTTGTCTGGTAAAGTCTTCAGCTTGACCTTCATTCTGCTGTCTCTCCGGGTAAGATTTCTGGCGTTGACTCCAATTGAACCGCAGGCTTCACCCCTTGTGGTGCTCCCCCGCCAATTCCTTTAAGTTTCATACTTGCGTACGTACTTCCCAGGCGGCAAACTTAACGGCTTCCCTGCAACACTGCATTAGCTCCATGGCCAATGCATCATTGAGTTTGCATAGTTTACAGCTGGGACTACCCGGGTATCTAATCCGGTTTGCTCCCCCAGCTTTCATCCCTCACCGTCGGACGTGTTCTGGTAGACCGCCTTCGCCACAGGTGGTCATCAATAGATCAAAGGATTTTACCCCTTCCTACCGAGTACCGTCTACCTCTCCCACTCCCTAGCTCTGCAGTATTCCCGGCAGCCTGTACGTTGAGCGTACAGATTTAACCGAAAACTAACAGAGCAGGCTACGGATGCTTTAGGCCCAATAATCATCCTGACCACTTGAGGTGCTGGTTTTACCGCGGCGGCTGACACCAGAACTTGCCCACCCCTTATTCACCAGTGTTTCTAGGACTGGCAAAAGGTTTCTTTAGCAGAAACCACTCGGATTAACCTTGTCGTGCTTTCGCACATTGCAAAGTTTTCTCGCCTGCTGCGCCCCATAGGGCCTGGGTCCGTGTCTCAGTACCCATCTCCGGGCTACTCCTCTCAGAGCCCGTACCTGTAATAGTCTTGGTGGGCCATTACCTCACCAACAAACTGATAGGCCGCAGTCCCATCCTGAGGCGATAAATCATTTGGAACATAAACCATTCCAGGCATAATGTTCTATCGGGAATTATTCTCAGTTTCCCGAGGTTATTCCCGTCCACAGGGTAGGTTGACTACGCGTTACTGAGCCGTCTGCCTTGTGTTACCACAATGACTCGCATGGCTTAGTATCAATCCGATAGCAGTCAGGTCCGGCAGGATCAACCGGATTCTGATTTTAGCACAATTCTGTACTAGGAATTGGCGGATGCACATTGTCTTCACATCTCAGATCTGACCTCTTGGTCAGAGCCTCATTTTGTATGCGTAACTGGAGGCCCGTGAATCACAAATATGCAAAAGCCCGAATAGGCAGAATCCATATAAACCATGCGTGGGATCACGCCTGATTTTCGACGGGATCATCTAGTTAAAATTGTGTGGCATGGCGGATAGATCGGTTTTGAGGGACCACACCCGGGAATACAGGAAAAAGACCGCAAAGTCTGCCAGAATGTTTGACAGATCCGCAAGGATGCACGTGGGGGGCGTAAGCCACAACATCAGATACTTTGATCCGTACCCGTTTGTAGTCGAATCCTCTGCCGGAAAGAGTCTTGCAGACGTGGACGGGAACCGGTACACGGACTATTGGATGGGCCACTGGAGCCTGATACTGGGACACGGCCCTCCGGATGTGAAAAGTGCGCTGGGAGCACAGATAAGAAAGGGGTGGATGTACGGGGCGGTAAACGAGCAGACCATGCGGCTTTCTGATCTTGTGTCACGCGCAGTACCGGTCGCAGAAAAGATCCGCTATGTGGCATCAGGTACGGAGGCCGCAATGTATGCAGTCAGGCTTGCGCGCTCTTACACGGGCAGAAAAGTGATTGCAAAGGTGGACGGAGGATGGCACGGCTATGCATCTGACCTGCTAAAGACTGTCAACTGGCCGTTTAACGCATCAGAGGGAACCGGCATGACGGGCCAGGACAAGATAGTCTCGATACCATATAATGACTTGGAGGGGGCAGTCAGGATACTAAAGAGGCATGCAAGGGATCTTGCAGGGGTGATAGTCGAGCCCTTGCTGGGCGGGGGCGGATGCATTCCCGCCAAACCAGAGTACCTAAAGGGGATAGAAGAGTTTGCGCACAGAAACAACTCGCTGTTCATGCTAGACGAGATTGTGACAGGGTTCAGGTTCAGGTACGGATGCCTGTATCCAACAATGGGGCTTGATCCCGACATGGTGACACTCGGCAAGATAGTCGGGGGAGGGATGCCAATCGGGGTGATGTGCGGCAAGGACGAGGTAATGAGCCATGCAGACACGAGCGTGAGAAAAAAGACAGAGCGCTCGTACGTCGGGGGCGGAACGTTCTCTGCAAATCCCGCGTCAATGACTGCAGGGTATGCGACGCTGCGCCGCCTAAAGTCAGACAAGTCCACATACGCAAAAATTAACAAGCTTGGCGCCTATGCAAGAAAGGAGCTGGGGCGCGTCTTTGATGGAAGGGCAATAGTCACCGGCAGGGGCTCGCTGTTCATGACGCACTTTGTAAGAGACGGCACTCTGGAGATAACTGACTCGCGCCAGGCCGCAAGGTGCGATACAGAGATGCTGCGCAGATACCACTTTAAGATGATTGCTCACGACGGGATATTCTTTCTGCCCGGAAAGCTCGGGGCGGTATCTGCTGCGCATACAGAGTCAGACATCAAGAAGATGGTGCGGGCATCAGAGGAGGTTTGAGTCCCGCCACGACACCAGCCTGCCAAATATCCCGGCATAGTCATCAGACCTTGCAGTAATGTGGACATGTGCAGAAAATCCGCCAAATTTTGCCTCAAATATCATGGTGCACTCGCGCTTGAAAGGGGGCACAGAGACGCCCACCTTGCCCACAGAGTGAAACTCTACGTCTTTTACCGTTACAGACGTACCCCGGACTATTACCTGCCCGGGCTTTGTGCCATTAATCCCATCAATTAGGCTCCGGGCCGGATCATCCCAGGCAGGCGAGTCCTGGGGCCACCTGTGCGCGTGAACCTTTTCAGAGACGAACCTGATTTCCGAGTCTGCCAACATTTGGCGCAGGCGCGGATTCAAATTAAGCGTATCCTAGGTTTGTGCGCGCCGATTTCAGGCCAAAAGATGCCAGCCAAACTTTCATTAGCCGCCCCATGCCACTACACGCCATGGGACTGTTTGGCCCAAAAAAGAGCCCGGATCAGCTGATGCACCAGGCGATATCCATGGCAAGGCAGAACCAGCCAAAAAAGGCGGCATCCCTGTTTGCCGAGGTCCTCAGGCAGGAGCCAGAGAACGCAGAGGCCCTGTATGGCCGCGGCCTTGCGCTCAACCGGATAAAAAAATACGCAGATGCCATAACATGCTTTGATGCGCTATTACATGCAAAGCCTGACGACGCGCCGGCGCTCAACAACAAGGGGATAGCCCTTGCAGAGCTTGGAAACATACAGGATGCCGCAGACTGCTATACCAGGGCAATAGAGGCCGACCCCAAATATGCCGCATCATACTTTAACAACGGCGTGCTGCTAGACAAGCTCCGGGATCACGAGGGGGCGCTGGAGATGCTCGAAAAGGCCATTGCCGCAGATCCCAAAAAGCCAAACGGCCTATTCTACAAGGGCATAGTCCTGGGCAAGCTAAAAAGGCACGAGGATGCGCTGGCCTGCTTTACAAAGGTGTACAAAAAACACCCGCAGCACCATGACGCGCTGTTTCAAAAGGGGATACAGTTGGGAGAGATTGGCCGCCACAAGGAGGCGCTAAACGTCTTTGATGCGGTAAACCCCGCATACAGGGACAATGTAAACATGCTGTATGCCGTGTCCCGGAGCTTGGCCGCACTGGGAAGGTACCCGGAAGCCATGGGGTTTCTAAAGAGGGCGTTTGGCAAGAACCCAAAGATGGTACGCCAGTGGGCAAGGGAGGAAAAGGCGTTTACCGTGCTGCATAACGACCCCAAGTTCCGGGCGATGGCAAAGATCTAGATCATCCGTCTTCTGGCAGCGTCAATGCGCAGTATGCCCACTTTTTTGCGCGGGCCAATCAGCCGCGCCTCGTACACCGGGACATACACCTCTGTGATCTCGCGGATGGTGAACTCTTCTTCCAGGTCGCGCACCTCGCCTTCCAGATCCTTTTTTAGCTTGTGCTTTAGCCTTTTTGCTATTTCCCCGTGGGTCATTGAGGATCTCTTTACCTTTGAATCCGTCCCCTCAAGTAGCCGCTTTGGATAGTTCTCCATGGTAGAAGAGTTGAGCTTGTAGGGGAACTTGGACTCTTTGCCGTGGTGGTCAAACGTAATGTCTGACTCGCGCTCGACAAACACGTGGTCCTCTATGTTCAGGTCCACCTTGTTTTTCCCCTTTTTTCCCACAAACACGCGCTCTAGGCGGGACTTTGTCCGTACCGGGAACATCCCGTCGCCTATCATCACCCCGTGCACGTTCGAGTCTACTGATATGGTATACTTGGCGCGCCGATAGTATTCCGCGGCATACTTTCCGGATGCGCGCAGCAGGCACTCATAGTACACCCTGATGGAGCTCACGCGTATTTCATCGCGTCCGGGGCCAAACAGCACGGTGCCAAACGGCTTTGTCTTTTTGCGCTCTATTGCCGCAGCTGCCGCATCCTCGTCCATCTCCGTTCGGAGCACCACAATCCTGACATCATGCGCGTCTCTGGCCAACCGTACACACGTATGCCGCCCATCTATTAAATCAATTCGTGCAAAGAGATAATAGAATTGACGCCGCACCACACCCATGGAGACGCAGGGAAGACACATTGAAAGGCTGCTCAAAAAGGCAGACGCCGCCCTGCAAGACGGGATTAAAAAGGCAGACCGCGTACTAGACGAGGCGACTGCACTGGGGGCAATCACTGCAAAGCAGGCGGCAAGGACCAGCCGCGACATTCATGCCAGGGCAAAAAAAGAGCGCGACTCTCTAAAGAGCCGCAGCATGGGCAACATTTCAAGGGGCGTCTCTGCTGCAAAAAAAATGGCGTCTAGCACGCAAGACGACCTGGAGATACTCGAAAGACTCGGCATGCTAAGAAAGAACAAGGTGATCACGGAAAAAGAGTTCCAGGCAAAAAAGAAAAAGATACTGGGGCGCATATGATGGAAAAGACGAGCATTTATGGAAAAGGCCAGCAACGCAGAGTAAACCCGGACTGGTTCACAGGCAGGACGTGGATGAAGGTGCTCTCAGAGAAGATCGGATCAAAAAAACAGGACATGTATCACGTGCACTTTGAGCGCAGATCGCGCACAAAGCTGCACAAGCACGACGGCGATCAGATACTGATTGGAACAAGGGGCAGGGGAAGCCTGGAGATATTCAAGAGGAGCGGCTCTTCCAGGACCAGGTTCGGGATAAAAAGGGCGCAGAGGATTGCGATAAATGACGGGGACGTGGTGCACATTCCGGCAGGCACGCTTCACACGCACGGGGCGACCGGTCCCGGGACGTTCTCACACATTGCGATAAACGTACTGGCAGGACGCGGCAGGCAGTACAAGACCGCATGGTACGAGTCAGACTGCAAGAGCGCCGTTACCGGCACCATATAGCACGCACAGGGGGCGGAATTTATGCAAATTCTTTTTAACATGCTGTGGCATATCATAAGTGATGAACACGCCACAGGCGCTCAAGACGCTCAACATCGCAGACGGCTCGTCGCAGGAGGAGATAAAGACTGCATACAGGAGGCTTGCGCTAGAGCTGCACCCGGACAGGAAAAAGGATCAAAAAGACAACGAATTCAAAAAGGTGACAGAGGCATACAACCACCTCAAAAGAAACGGCGGGCATGCAAAGAGCAGGGGATCAGGCGCTGCGCAAAAGCCCCAGTGGGGAGCCCCAAAGGGCGAGACGCCAGAGCAGGACTGGTCAAAGTATACGCATGACCTAGAGCAGAACAGCCCGGAATTTTGGAAAGAGTACGAGAAAAAGTTCTGGGAGGACTATAACGCCCGCGTGAGGCCAGACGGGAGAAACGGCGAGTATGAAAAGGCAAAAGAGCCGCCAGGGCAGCCGGATCTGTTTGTAAGCGTGGATGAGAGCCTGTGCATTGGCTGCTGCAGCTGCGAGATCATGGCCCCCGGCGTGTTCCGCATAGACAGGGAGAGCAAGTCGAATCCAAAGTCATCCGTGATCAATCAAAAGGGCGCCGGCGTAAACAAGATAGTAAATGCGGCAAGGACGTGCCCTACAAAGGCCATCAACGTGGATGATCTCACCTCAAAGGAGAGGCTGTTTCCCTACTAGTTTGCACACGTCGTCAGTTTCTGACTCTGAGAGTTTTACCACGCCATCAAACATGGAGTGTATCGGGCCGGCGTGATCATCACCGCTTCTTGGCACGAGGTGTACGTGCACATGCGGCACTTCTTGGCCGGCGCCAGGGCCGTTGTGCACTGCCATGAGCGTAGAGCCAGCAACCAAGTCCACGCCTGAGATCATCGTATGCACCAGTCCGAACAGGTCAGCATTCTCCTTTGCATCCAGATCCTGGATCTTGGCGCGGTGGCTCTTTGGGATTACCAGCACGTGCCCCCTTGCAAGCGGGAACGCGTCTAGAAACGACACAGAGTGCGCAGACTCCCCGAGCATTCTTGCCGGGATCTCGCCGGATATAATCCTGCAAAAGATACAGTCCATGCCGTATCATTGCATGTGAAATATTAAAGTCATCTCATTACGGCTCTACCACTGCCGCCCATGCCAGGCCGCGGCCGAACTTTATCATCACCTCGTCGCCTGACGAGTGCGTGCAGTCGCGTATTGTCTTTGGAATGTCATCAGAGGTCTCCACATAGCATGTTCCCCCTACATTTGACAGTATTACGACCTCTTCGTAGACGTCCTCGCGTATGAGGTTCCAGAACGGAAAGACCACGGTGGAGAGCACTATTCCCGCCACCACAAAGGCGCCGCCAAATGCCAGCAGGTTCTTTTGCCCAGAGTTGAGAGTCAACCTACCATGTCCCGCCGTCGCCGGAGTTGGGATCGAGTTTCTTGGCAGGCACGTTGCCATGCGCCTTTTTCATGTGCCGCTTTAGGCGCTCTGGGTCATGCAGCTCTGTCCCGCACGTCCCGCACTTTGTGCTTGTAGAGTCCTTGTCGCGTTTAAACAGGCCCATGGCTCAGACGGGTTAGAAATACATTATAAAGGATACGGGAAAGCTGGCGTGTGGAGATGAGAAACATTGCAGTGCTCGGCTCTGGCGTAATGGGGCACGGGATAGCCCAGGTATCTGCAATGTCGGGGTACAACGTGGCGCTCCGGGACATTGAACAGGGGTTCTTGGATCGCGCCATGGAGAAGATCCGGTGGAGCCTGGAAAAGATGGTCTCAAAGGAAAGGATCTCGCCGCAAGAGTCAAAAGCAGTGCTGGAGAGGATAAGGCCCGTCGTGGATTTGCAGGACGCGGTGAGGGGGGCAGACATGGTGATAGAGGTGGTGCCAGAGGTAATGGAGATAAAGAAAAAGGTCTATGCAGAGCTTGACTCTGTGGCAGACCCGGGTACGGTCTTTGCGTCAAATACGAGCACGCTTCCAATCACAGAGATTGCAGGCACCACGTCAAGGCCTGAAAAGTTCATCGGGATTCACTTTTTCAACCCGCCCCAGCTGATGAAGCTAGTAGAGGTGATCCCGGGAGAAAAGACGGCGCCAGAGATCACCGGCATGACTACAAAGTTCGTCGAGTCCGTGGGCAAGCAGGCGGTGATATGCAGAAAAGACGTTCCGGGATTCATCATAAACAGGCTCTTTATTCCAATGGTGCACGAGGCGTGCTATGTCCGGGACAGGACTGGCGCCGCGCTAGAAGAGGTGGACTCTGCGGTAAAGTTCAAGATGGGGTTTCCGATGGGGATATTCGAGCTTGCAGACTTTACCGGGCTGGATGTGATTCACAAGGCCACAGTGGAGATGCACCAGCGCGACAAAAAGGTGATCAATCCGCACAAGGAGGTAAAGCAGATGTTTGAGGAAAAAAAGATGGGGCAAAAGTCCGGCGAGGGATACTATCGGTATTCAGACGACAAGTACGAGCGGGTGGCCCTCTCTGAGAGTCTTGCATCAGGGTGTGATCACACGCAGCTTGTGGCAAACGTCATCAACAATGCTGCCTGGCTCATCACGAACGGGGCAAGCGATGCCGAAGAGATTGAAAAGGCCGCCCGGCTTGGACTGGGCCTCAAAAAGCCGCTCTTTGAGACTGCAAGGGAAGTGGGCATTGATAAAATAATATCAGAGCTGGAGGGGCTTGCAGCAAAGCATGGGGAGTTTTACAGGCCCGACCCGCTATTACTGTCAATGAGATGACGTCAGGTCTAGAATTGTCCGGACCGCCTCTTTTGGAGTGTCCGCCCCGATTATCTTCACATGCTTGCGGTGATCAAGATAGCCGTCAATGTAGGGATCCACAGAACTCTGGGCGTTGCGCAAGGCCACCATCGGCTTTTTGTACATGTATGCCGCGCACGTCTCTGAAAGCGTGCCAGAGCCCCCGCCTATTATGACCACGCCGTCTGCGCTGAGCGCGTTGAGAAAGTCCCGGGCCAGGCCCATTCCTGTCGGAATCACCACGTCGCAAAACTCGTTTGCGTGCGAGGCGTCATCCTGCGGGATTATCCCCATTACCAGACCGCCAGCATCGTGAGCACCGCGCGATGCGGCATTCATCACGCCTCCCAGACCCCCGGTTATCAGGACAGAGCCGGACTTTGCGATCTCTGCGCCAGTCTGGTATGCGAGATCCTCGTGCTTTGGAGTGCATCCCCGGGTGTTGTTGCCTATTACCAGTATCTGCCGTTTCCTTACCACACAGGCGATTCAAGGGGGCGGTTTGAAAAATCTTTTCATCTGCGGCCTTTTGCGGTTTGAAATACGCGCCCGGGCATGCCGCCGGCATCTAGGGTACTAGAAGAAATCCGACATTGTCTTTTGTTTTAACAGCCGCAGAATCCTCCCGTGCAAGAGCCACTCTGATCTGCTGATGCTGGTCTTATCAGA
>RHFB01000053.1 GCA_003724285.1 Nitrosopumilus sp. H13
AGTCGCCACGCAGTTTATAAACCAGAATGCCGCAATAAGGGAAGGGAAAAAGTATGGACAGAAATTCATCCTTTCAATCAAACCAAACGGCCGCTACGAACACATCCAAACGGATTAAGAACACGTTTGCCCCCAACTGTGATAACGAGTACTTTACTCCCGTCACACTGCATTCCCTCTGCAGATATGGATTTCCGTTCAAAGATCTTCCCGAAGAGGCCAAGAGAATGGTAGAGGAGTACTCTGACGAGTACCAAAAAACATGCACAAAGCCCGGAGAAAAGACAAAGTTTCCCTCGCCCATGTTCAGTCCTGATACCATACTGTAGGTATAACCAAGGGACTCGCACTCTAGGAATGGCGAATCTCTTGCAATTTTGAAGGACTCACCACGCCAAGAGAACGGGTCTCATGTGTCAGAAACCTGTAAATGCCGAAAATCCCGTAGAATCCCCATGATAGTCAGGACTCGCATTCTAGAGATGGCGGGTCTAGAGGGATTCGGACCCTCGACAGCCGGATTAAGAGTCCGGTGCGCTACCTGGCTGCGCTATAGACCCGCATGAAAAATGTTCGACGTACGCCATGTTTGGAGGACAGTTGTGCCCTTGTAGTATAGCCCGGTCTAGAATTCGGCCCTGTCACGGCTGAGACGCGTGTTCAAATCCCGCCGAGGGCGCCATTACCTTACATCTGAATCCCTCCCCCAAAAATGCCCCTTTTATAAAAATGAAGGTTATCTTGTATGCTTCAAGCTCGGTCTCTTGATGGACACTTGGAACTTGCCGATGGCAGCAAGAACCAAGAATAGACATCCACCGATATGACAAGAGACCCGTGCGCATAAACGCCTGATTTTGAGCCGGCATGATCAAAAATATGCCACGAAACTGGCGGCCATGCAAACCAAAAGACAACCGGTAACTAACATTCCCTACATGCAGCGGCATCCATCGAAACACTTGAGACTTTGATTTGACAGCCAAAAATGCTGTAGAGGGGCGTTAATCTTTTAACGTTTGATCCCCCAGTACAACATGCCTGCCAGTTTATTTTAATATTCTATATCCTTCTGGAGTGAGCCTGATGCATCTGTCATGCGTGATCCATCCCAATGTCTCCATGCAGTTCAAATAGTTCTTGCATGTGGTGTGTTTCATCCTGCACACTATGGCAAGCCTGGTTATTCCCAGATCGGCGTCCTCCCTCAAATGCCGTGCAATGCGTAAAACCACGTTCAAATCCATGCGTTCGAGTCGGGACTCGCTTAGGCAGGGGATCGCGACGGGAACATCTAGAATCAGAGCTGCCTTTTTCATGCTTGTACCTGAGAATACTCATTTATAACGGTTATTTTCATTCCAAATATTTAGAATGACTATAAATACACCAATTTTTTGTTCATGTTTCTACAGCCACTGGATCTGAAACACAAAAACGTACCACAGGCGGGCGTTTTATTTATTAATCATATTCATGTAACATTTGCAATGATCCAAAAAGCATTAGGATATGTGTTGATGGCGTTGGCAATATCGGAGGGTGCGGTCCCAAACGCCCACGACAAGGCACTGAAGGACAAGTATCCGAGGGGGGTGCGATAAGATGATCCGCCAGAGAACTGCATTTGTAATTACCGCTGTTGGGATACTAGTATCCGTATCTGCCCTTGTCATGTATGATGCCGGGCTTTTGGGCGTGCAGCACGTAATAGTGAGTGGTGCGCAGGCTAATCCATGGGATACCGCATTTATGACCAAGGCATCTGACATGATCTTTGAGGGCACCGTAAAGTCAACAGAGACCAAGCATGTGTACGAGCCCCCCATAACACGATCTCCAGAAGAGCACAAAAGAATAGTCAAAGAACGCGCAGACATAATCATGAATATTACTGGCGAGCCCACACCTCCAAGCAATTACGAGTGGCCAATACTGCCCAACGGGAATCTGCTCATTGAACCTGAAAGGCACGTTCCCTACAATTATGTTACAGTACAGGTGACAGAGTGGCTAAAGGATTCCACCGGGCAATTTGCGGATCAAGTAATAGTACGAGACTATACAACCGGAGCTACAGGGAAGATCGGAGGCGAGCCGGCGTGGTTTGAATACAGGGATGCCGTGGGATATTCTGACGGTGAAAAGGGGATATTTTTTGCAGAGTATATTGAAGGCGAGCTTACTACGCACGGAGCTCTGCAGGTCTTTAGATACAATGACGACGGCCTCGTATACCTGCCATACTCTGATGGTTTCGAGGAGCCGTTTGTAGCAGACGAGCTCAGGGCAGATATAAGGGCCAACTTGGAACCATTGAACAAAACCGCGCAAAATATCAACTAGGATTTGATTATTCCACAAATTGCACAAATACTGGAACACAGAAAAGCGGTACCGCGGGATCATTACCCTCTGAACTCGATTGATGGATATTCGTGGCCGAGGTTCGCCGGGTTGTGTTTTTCTTGGTTTTCTGAGACGTTGTTACATTATTTCTGCCAGCAGATCACGGCCTTGCCTGATTGTCTAGTGCATTTTGCTTGCCTGACAGGGCCGCCGGATTGCCGGGGTCTATCTCTAGCAAGCGATCAAAGTGCTTGATGGCCTCGTCATACCTGCCAAGGTCATCTAGCGTGGATCCCTTGTTGTATAGTGCCAGAGCATTGTCGGGATCTATCTCTAGCGCCCTGTCATGGTATGTGATGGCCTCGTCATACCTGCCAAATGCGCCCAGAATAGACCCCTTGTCAGTAAGTATGATGGCGTTATCTGGCTCTATCTCTAGCGCCCGGTCAAGGTATTCCAAAACCTCCTCGCCCCCGCCCAGACTGAGCAGTGCAATCCCCTTGTCAGTCAGTGCAAGTGCGTTGTCTGGATCCGCCTCTAGCGCCAGGTCAAGGTATTTGATGGCCTCATCATACATGCCCATGCGGTTTAGCGCAAACCCCTTGTTGCCCAGGGCTGCAGAGTAGTTGGGGTTTACCTCTAGCGCCCGGTCAAGGTGTGTCATCGCCTTCTCCATCATTCCCAGGTTGATCAGCGCGTATCCCTTGCCGTTTAATACGAGAGGGTTCTCCGGCTCTGCATCTAGCGCCATGTCATAGTATGTCACGGCCTTTTCATACATGCCCAGACCCCCAAGCGCGAGCCCCTTGTTGCCCAGGGCTGCGGCATTGTCAGGCTCTTTCTCCAGTACCCAGTCAAAGTATTCAATTGCATCGTCATATTTGCCCAGCTCGTACAGCTTGAGCCCCATGTCATTTAGCAAACCCACGTCATCAGAATCTGACAATGCTGCCACAGACATTATGATCAGGGCGGCCGCAATTATGCCGCCAATGACTATCCGGGACACCATACCGCTAGTCTTCACTGCGGCCTATAATTTGATTGCAGATCTCCTGTCTACGTCAAAATCAGCCGGGCATGCAGGCTGCCGCGCCAGACAGCCTTAAGTATCGCGGCCGCGTATACTACTGCGGCGAGGACACTTGATGACATCTGTTTGTTGGGTGAAGATCGGCGAGATCTAGGGAACTCCTTGGGCTTCGAGATACATTCGGGGCACATGATTCCCCTTCCGTCCTCGTCGTGTATGCGTGCGCAAGCAGACTATTTGTTTGAGAGATTCTTTGCCTTTACAAACGCCCAGATCTTTTTTGTCATCTGGCTCGGGGGAATCGGCTTGCGGCCAAAGACCTGTTCAACGGTCTCCTTGCGGCCTGCAAAGTTTATTGCATATCCTCCAAACGCAGGCTTTTTAGACTTGGACTTTGTGGTCTTTTTCTTTGTAGTCTTTTTTGTTGCCTTCTTTGTCGCCTTCTTTTTTGCTACCATTTCCTTTTTGATTCAATATACGGTATATAACTTCAGTCCTTTACGTACCTCAAAACCAGATGGTTTTTGAGCCTTTTTACTTGCTTTAACCGCAGGGTGGGGCAGTCAGATATCCTGCCCGGGCCCCTGCCAGACGCCAGCGGGACAGAGCCTGCATCCCCTATCAGCACCGGCGAGACTGTCACAAACATCTCATCAAACAGGCCTGTCCGGATAAACTCCCAGTTGACTGTCCCGCCGCCTTCCACCAGTATGGATTCTATCCCCCTCCCTGCGAGTCTTTTGAGCAGGATTCTGATGCTTGTCTTGTTCCTGCCTGCCATGATGACGTCTGCCTGCGACCTTTGGAGCCTTGCAAGGTTGGATTTTGTGATCCTCTGCGACACGGCGATTATCGTCGGGATCCTGCCGCACGTGCGCATTATCTTGGAATCAGACGGGATTCTTCCAGCAGAGTCGAGTATTATCCTCGTCGGGTTCTTGCCACGGACCCTGCGCACCGTAAGCAACGGGTCGTCGCGCACCACGGTGTTTCTTCCCACAAGTATCGCGTCGACTTTGGCGCGCAGCCTGTGCAGCCGGACTAGATCTGCGCGCGACGACAGGCAGGAGTCGCCCGTGCTAGTTGCAATGCGCCCGTCGACTGACGCGGCCGCGCCAATTATCACACGGGGCCTAGATTTTTCCATGCGCCGTCTCCCCCCCAATTATTACCGCCCTTATCGCGGACTCTGTAGCCCTGTGCACTATTGCCGCATGCGGGCTGTGCACCGGCTCTAGCTCCAGCGCATGCCGATCAAGCAGCACATAGTCCGCATCCATCCCGGGCGCTATCATTCCCGTCTTTTTGCCGAGTATCCTGCCCCCGTTTACGGTGGCCATCTTGAGGATCTCGCGCGGACTGACCGGCCTCTTGTTCATTCCCATAGTGACCTTCCATGCAAAGTCCATCTCCCGGAACATGTCAGGCGAGTTTATCATCACGTTATCGGTACCCAGAGCGACGTTGCATCCGGCGCGCCACATCGCCTCGATGTCGGGAATCCCCTCTGCAAGCGACGCGTTGGCCCGGGGGCACACGACTATCCCGCGCGTCTGCGAGGCTGCCTGCATGTCCGCGCCAGAGGCATGGGTCATGTGTATGAGAAAGTGCGGTTTTGCGGCTAGCGCCCGGGACACCTCTGACTTGCCGGTCTTGAGCACGGATGCGGCCATGCTCTGCTCTGACTCTGCCGCATGAATGGATATGAGCTTGGCAGTCTGCGAGTACCGCTCAAGTACTGCCCGGCCGTTCTCGTTTGCCCCGCTGATTCCAAGCCCGTCGCACCCTTTTAGCAGCAGCTCTAGCTCTGCCTCCTGCCGTTCCGGGAGGGGGGCATCAGAGTCTGCCTGCATATAGTATTCGAGCCGCCCGAGTATCACGGCCCGGATGGGGACACCTTTTAGCGCCTCCCGTAACAAGAGCACCCCGTCCGCGCCGCCCTCCCTAAAGTCGACAAACGTGGTGATCCCCTTTGAGACCATGAGGCGGCAGGTTGCATGCATGAACTCTGCCAGGCTTCCCGGATGCGTGTTTTTCAGTATCTTTTGCTTTGCGCCATACACGGGGTGTATGGAGTCGTCTGCCGGGCGGCTCATGGCCGCATCCTTTGCTATCGAGTCGCCGATGTGCGTGTGGGCGTTTATGAATCCCGGGATCATCAGCAGCCCCGAGCAGTCCCTCTGCTCCTCCCCGGGATCCGGCTTGATGTGTGGGGCCACCTGCGCAAAGACGCCGTCCCTTACCTGCACGTCTGCGCGCGGCACATAGTCAAGCTCGGGGCCTGCAAGGATGCCTGCGTTTCTTATCAGCATGGCAGCTCGTATATCCCGGGACGGTTCCCGGACTTGCGCATCTTCCGTATCGTGTCTAGCGACTCTGTCGCAAGGCGCGCAGCCTCGCGCGCAGTCCGTCCCGTCCCTATGCCGCAGTTGAGGCGCATTCCGCACTCTTTTTGAGCGTATTCCAGGAATTCTGGCGCCGCCTTTTTTGCCTTGTCGTCTGCCACCACCATAAAGTTGTCACCGCCCATAAAGAACGCAAGCGAGTCATGTCTGAGAAAGAACCTCGACATCTTGTGGTACAGGGAAAAGATATCCGACGTGATCTCGTACGGCGATCTCGACTGGCCGCGGGACGTGAGATCCTCCACGTCAAGGTGCATTATGCATGCCCTGTCTGCATCACCTGCCGTGCCGCTGACTGCTTCCGAGCTGCCGGCCCTGTGCGCCGCGCGATCCGCCTCTAGCGGCGTGGAGCCGGTACCTATGGATGCCGACAGGCTCACATCAAAGTCAAGCGAGCCGAGTATCTGCCTGTGGCCGTCCATGTCCAGGCCGTTTGTCACTGCAAAGAACTCGTCGGCCCTGTTTGGAAACACGAGGCAGTCCCTCTCAGAGAAGAGCCTCTGGAGTCTGCCATATACTGACGCCTGGAGCACCTGCAGCTCGTGCTCGCGGTCGCTCCCAAGCGTGAGCGTCCACGGGCCGTACCCGCGTATCTTGAGTATGCTAAGCTGGATCATCTGATCTCCCGGAGCCGCTCTGATGTCTTTAGCGCCGCCTCTACTGCGCGCTCTGAGACGGGGCGGATTCTGGCGTACGCGTGCCGCTTTGTGCCGGGCCCGGAGATTCCAAGCGACACGGGCTTTTGGTGCCTTGTGGACAGATCGGCAAGGGATGCCGCGACTGCGTGCGATATGACCTCGTCGTGCCTTGTCTGCCCGCGTATTATGGTACCAATGGTCACTACCGCGTCGACGTCGTCGCGCCGCAGCAGCGCATCTGCTACTACAGGCATGTCAAAGGCTCCCGGGACGCGGCACGTGTGGGACACCTCAAGGTTCAGCTGCGCCGCGCGCTCTTGAGCCACCTCTAGCATCCGGGACGTCACGTCCCAGTTGAACTCGGATACCAGCAGCGCTATCCTCAAGACCTGTGCACCTTGGCATATCCGAGGAGCTCCTCGCCGTCCACCAGGGGCATTGCGTGCTGCCTTGCAAACTTTTGCGCCCCCTCGACTGAGAGCGCCGCGTACGTCTGCGCGTCTAGCATCTCGCATACGGCGGTAACCGGGGTCAGCCCCGCAAGCCGCGCCAGATACACGGACATCTCCGTGTGTCCGCGCCTCTCTGCGAGCAGGCCGTCTGCGGCAACTAGCAGCGGCACGTGTCCGGGGGTCTTGAACGAAGAGGCAAACTTTTTTCTCCGGTCAGGCACGTCATACAGCATGGCCATCTCCTGGATCGTGAGCGCCCTGTCCCTGTCCGTGATGCCGGTGTACGTGCTGCCGTGGTTTACAGATATGGAAAATGACGGGTGATCGCCGTACGGGGCAAGGCCCAGCACCATGTCGCGGTGCTCGGATTCTGCGAGCATCTCGTGCATGTATCGGAGGCGGAGGGACTCGGCAAGCGAGTTCTCAAGGGCCGTGCATACCAGGCCTCCCGCGTGCTGGCGCATCCTCGAGACATGCTCTGGCGTGATGAACTCTGCTGCAACGACCATGTCTATCTCGTTTTCGCGCCCCGCCGAGTCAAACAAGAGTACAAACTCGCCGCGCCGGAGGGAATCTAGGGCGGATTCAAGCATGGATGTGGTGGCACTTTTTGCGATTATAAAGCTTACTTGTATGATGGTAATTACCACTATTTTGGTAGATTTCTCTGAATGTATTTCCCAAGTATGTCAGTCTCGATGTTCAGCAGGTCTCCTGTCTTTTTTGCACAGAGGTTTGTATTCTTTAGGGTGTGCGGAATGAGGGAGACAGACGCCGTGTTGCTCTTTATGGCAGTAATGGTAAGGCTCGTGCCGTCTAGCGCTATCGAGCCCTTTTTTACCACGTACGGCTCTAGTTTTTTGGGAAACCGGAACCACATGCGGACCTCTTTTGGAAGCTTTAGTATCTTTGTGATCGTGGCCGTGCCGTCCACATGTCCGAGTACAAAGTGGCCCTCGAGCCGGTCACCCGCCTTGAGGCTTCGCTCAATGTTGACTGTCTGTCCGGTCCTGAGGCCCCCAAGCGAGGTGAGCCTGGCAGTCTCTTGGATCATCTCAAAGGTGCACGTCTGTTTTGAAATGCGCACTGCAGTAAGGCAGACGCCGTTGAGCGCCACGCTCTGGCCGCTTTTGAGCCCCCTTGCGTGCGCGCCCAGATCCACCTGCAGCAGAAATGCGCTCTTGTCCTTTGTGTTCCGGGAGATGCCCTTGACCCTGCCCATTCCCTGTATGATTCCGGTAAACAACGCATGTGGTGGATTATGGTTTGTATAAATTTCTAGTCGGACGTTTTCACTGCCGATGTTTGCCAATACATAATCATGTGGCTTTGCTAGTCTGATTTCTGTGATATTTGTGCGGCCTCAAATGCCGGATTTATGATCAAACATACGACAGGGGGCACATGCCACAATTTCGCAGAATTCTATTTTTTCAGCGTGTCTGCGATCAGGGATTTCGTGCGGGTTTTCTCAAATCACGCAAATATCACAGAAATTGTGGCAAAACCACGTGATTGTGCGCCATGGCAATCTTGCTCCCGGATTCGAGCCCGCAGATCAGACATCCGGGATTTCAGGCGTGGTTTTGGCACACAATGGCATATAATTTATACGAGAAGCAGGCAAAGTCATCTTGTGGCAAGGCTCAGATACTGGAAGGTTACGGCAGA
>RHFB01000068.1 GCA_003724285.1 Nitrosopumilus sp. H13
CGGCGGCGGCCACCCCTATGTGAAAGTCCACCTGGAATATCTTTTGCGTAATGTCGCTTGTCTGCAGGGCCCTCGGCTTTTCCTCGACTGCCATTATGACCCCCTCCTTTGAGCAGATGCCTATGGCTACTGTCCCCCTCTTTACCGTCTCCATTGCGTACTCGACTTGGTATATCCTGCCGTCTGGAGAATACATGGTCGGCGTCATGTCGTAGCCGCGCGATGCCATCATAATATCCCGAGTCTACTCCAAGTCAATTTAAGGGTAATCATGGCAATCAGTAGATAGGGTTTTATGCCAAATCAGCCATTCTAACTGTAGGTATGTCCGATCAGCTCTTAAAGTTTCAAAAGATCATCAGGTCGCGCAAGACTGCCAATACCCGCAAGCCAGACAGGGAGACCCGCAAGCTCCTGCTCTATCTGTTTACCAGTACCAGGGGCGGCCTTACCCGGTTGCGCATAATCATGCACCTGCTTGAGGGCTCTTACAACACCCACCAGATATCCCGGGATCTCGGCATGGACTACAAGGCAGTCCAGCACCACATGCAGGTATTGGAGAGGAACAACATGGTCTCAAAGGCAGGCGAAAAGTACGGTGCCCTCTTTAGGCTCTCCAACTTTTTAGAGCTCCACATAGACTCCCTTGATGAGGCGATTGAAAACCTGGCCCGCAAGACGGGCCACAAAAAGGTCTACATGTGAGTCCCAAGCAAACTTTTATAGACAGAGCCATTACAGACTGATCGAATTGGTAAAGGTAGATCCGTTTGCTAACGCGACAAAGCAGGTCAATGACGCATGTGACATTTTGAGGATAAAGGACAAAGAGCTGCGTCGATACCTGGCAATTCCAAACAAGGTTCTCAGGGTAAAGATTCCAGTAAAGATGGACAACGGCAAGATCCGCATATTTACCGGATTTAGAAGCCAGCACAACAACGACAGGGGCCCCTACAAGGGAGGCATCCGCTACTTTGATCCCGAAGGCGGGGCAGAGTACATGGAGCGCGAGGTAATGGCGCTCTCGTCATGGATGACATGGAAGTGCGCAATAGTAGACGTCCCGCTAGGAGGGGGCAAGGGGGCAATCTATGTGAACCCAAAGACCGAAAAGCTCAGCGACGGCGAGCTAGAGAGGCTCACGCGCGGATTTGCATACAAGATATCCGAAATCATTGGTCCGCAAAAGGACATTCCTGCCCCGGACGTATACACGACGGGGCGCGAGATGACGCAGATAATGGACACGTTTAGCAAGCTTGACGGCAACAAGTACTCGCCCGGCGTGATTACAGGCAAGCCGATACCCATGGGGGGATCGCTTGCAAGAAACGTGGCCACGGGATTGGGAGCCGCGTACACTGTGCGCGAGGCGGCAAAGACGATAAAGCTGAGTCTAAAGGGGGCAAAGGTGGTCCTGCAGGGGTTTGGCAACGCGTCGACGTTTGCAGGAGAGAACCTTGAAAAGATGGGAGCAAAAGTCATAGCAGTCAGCGACTCGAAAGGCTCGATCTCGATTCCTGCCGGCGCAAAGGTCGCAAAGATACGCGAGTACAAGCAGAAAAAGGGCACGGTCGTGGGATTCCCGGGCAGCAAAAAGATAACCACGGAGCAGCTGCTTACCACAAAATGTGACATACTAGTACCTGCAGCTCTGGAAAACCAGATAACTGCAAAGATTGCCTCAAAGCTCCAGTGCAAGATTCTGGCAGAGGCGGCAAACGGTCCGACACTGCCAGAGGCAGACCCGATAATCTACAAAAAGAAGATACTGGTAATACCTGACATTCTGGCAAACTCTGGCGGCGTCTGCATATCATACCTGGAATGGGTGCAAAACAACATGGGATACTATTGGTCCTATGATGAGGTGGCCAAAAAGATGGAGAAAAACATCACAAAGGGCTTCAAGGACGTATACGCCCACTCCAAAAAGTACAAGGTTGACATGAGAAAGGCCGCCATGGTGCTAGCAGTAGAACGGGTTTTAGAGGCCTTTAACCACAAGGGCATCTGGCCCTAGTCCCTGTAATGTCAGACGTCTTGCTGGTGCAAAACAAGAGCACAGAAGGCCCCGGATACCTTGGAAGATTGCTACAAGATGACGGCTTTGACGTGCTGGTTGCAGATCCGAGGCGCGAGTCGATCCAGGGAGGCGATCACATGCTTGTGGTGATTCTGGGCGCGCCAGAGAGCGCAAATGACTGCCTGCCGTACCTCGAGGCAGAGCAGCAGCTTGTCCGGGACTGTGTGAAAAAAGAGACGCCCCTGCTTGGAATATGCCTTGGCTCGCAGCTGATTGCAAGGGCGCTCGGGGCGCGGGTGTACCGGGGATCAAAAAGAGAGATCGGATTCTACTCTGACCTGAGGCCATGCGGAACCGGCAGGCTCTTCTCGGGATTTGGGGATCCCTTTACCGTGTTTCACTGGCACGGCGACACGTTTGAGCTTCCAGACGGGGCAGTCAGGCTTGCAAGCTCGGAGCACTACGAGAACCAGGCGTTCCAGTACGGCAGCGCAGTCGGACTGCAGTTTCACCTAGAGGCAGACAGGGACATGATCCGCCTGTGGCTTGAGGATGCGGCAGGGACGCCAGAGGCGCCATGTGATCCCGGGAGCATCCTCTCCGGAATGGACTCGCAGGCAGGAACCGTGGCATCAAACATGAACCTCTTTTACTCTAACTTTAAATCGCTCTTTGGGCTGTGATGTAAAATGCCTGCATGCAGACACGTTCCATATAGTGAATCTTCGGACTCGACTGGCACATCCGGGATCTGCCGCCGGCTCCATTAACTTTAATATACACATGCAGGATTGACCGATCAAATGAGCTCTGCTGCCAGAAAAATATTCGAGGCCGTGATGCAGACAGACCACAAGGTGATCACAGAAGCGTCCTCAAAGACCATCCTGAGAAGCTACGGCGTCAAGGTGCCGCCCTTTGCGCTAGTCACGTCCGCACAAGAGGCGGCAAGGCAGGCAAAAAGGATAGGCTTTCCGATAGTGATGAAGGTCGTCTCCCCGCAGATACTGCACAAGACTGACGTCGGCGGCGTAAAGGTCGGAATTGACAATGTGGCAGACGTCAAAAAGACGTTTGCTGACATGCACGGCAGGCTCTCGAGGAAAAAGGGCGTAGAGGTAAAGGGGATACTGCTTGAAAAGATGGTTCCAAAGGGGGTGGAGCTCATAGTGGGAATCCAAAACGACGCGCAGTTTGGCCCCATAATCATGGTCGGCATGGGGGGTATCATGACAGAGGTGATGAAGGACGTGGCGTTTCGCATGCTGCCAATCACCACTACTGATGCGCGCTCGATGCTAAACGAGCTAAAGGGCTCAAAGCTGCTCAAGGGGTTCCGCGGAAGCGCCCCCATAGACATGGGCATGCTCGCAAAGATGCTCACACAGATAGGCAAGCTCGGCGTAGAGCATGCCGACTATATCAACAGCATTGACTTTAACCCCGTAATCGCATACCCAAAGTCCCACTATGTGGTGGACGCAAAGATAATACTCAACAAGACGCTCAAAACGGGCTCGATATCGCGGGCCAGGCCAAACAAGGAATCCATGGAGGACTTTTTCACGCCAAAGTCAGTCGCCTTGGTGGGCGCGTCGTCGACTCCCGGAAAGATTGGAAACTCGATACTTGACAGCCTTGTAAACCACGACTACAAGGGCAAGGTGTACCCGATCAATCCAAAGGCAGACAAGATATTCGGGCAAAAGTGCTACAAGTCGGTGGCAGACGTCCCGGGCAAGGTGGACCTGGTCGTAGTATCTGTAGATCTCTCGATTACCGCTCCCGTGCTAGAGGACTGCGCCAAAAAGGGCGTGCACAGCGTGGTAATAGTTTCTGGCGGCGGCAAGGAACTCGGAGGCAAGCGGGCAGAATACGAGGCAGAGGTAAAGAGGCTGTCGGCAAAGCACAAGATAAGGATAATCGGCCCCAACTGCATAGGGATGTTCAACGCGGCAAACCGCCTCGACTGCGCATTTCAGGGGCAGGAGAGGATGGTCCGCGCAAAGCTGGGTCCCGTCGCCCTGCTCTCGCAGAGCGGCACCATGGGAATCAGCTTTTTGGAGAGCGCCGACTCGTTTGGGCTCTCAAAGATGGTAAGCTATGGCAACCGCTCAGACGTGGATGAGGCAGACATGATATGGTACCTTGCAAACGACCCGCAGACCCGGGTGATCGCCTTGTATGTGGAGGGCTTTGGGGACGGCCGCAAGTTCATCAGCACGGCAAGGCGCGTAATGAGGGAGAGAAAAAAGCCGGTCGTAATATGGAAGAGCGGCAGAAGCGCGCTCGGGGCAAAGCAGGCGGCCTCCCACACGGGATCGCTTGGCGGCGCAAACGCGATCATCATGGGCGCATTCAAACAGGCGGGAATCATCTCAGTTGACAGCTATCAAGAGCTGGTGGCAGTATCAAAGGCGCTAGCATGGCAGCCTGCCGCAAAGGGGAACAGGGCGGGGCTGTGCAGCAACGGGGCGGGCCCGATGATCGGGGCGATAGACCAGTTTGAGCGGCTCGGGCTGTCGCTTGCAAAGGTGTCTGCAGGCACGCGCGACAAGATGGTAAAGCACTTTCCCCCCACCTATGTGATAGGCAGCGGCAACCCTGCAGACGTTACGGGCGGAGCTACTGCAGACGACTATCGGTTTACAATCCAGGCGCACATGGATGATCCGGGAGTTGACATACTCATGCCGTGGTTTGTATTCCAGGACGACCCGCTAGAGGAGGTGATAATCGACTATCTGGCGGCGTTCTCAAAAAAGAGGAAAAAGCCAGTACTTGTGGGCGGCAACGGCGGGCCGTACACGGCAAAGGTATCAAAGCTGATAGAGGCGCGTGGGATTCCCGTGTATGACGACTTGCGCGACTGGTGCGCCGCCGCATCTGCCCTTGCAAAGTGGGGCAGAATCAATGGATAACATTTAATTCATACCCAATCCGGCGGGTATCCATGCTAGTTACCACGTCTACCTCTGACGGCGTCTGCACCGTCAAGATAAACAGGCCCGACAAGCTCAACGCCATGAACATAGATGTGGCACGGGAGCTGATAAAGACCTTTGAGCTGCTCAACCACAACGACGACATAAAGGTGATAATCCTCACAGGCGAGGGCCAAAAGGCGTTCTCTGCGGGAGCCGACATTGCGTACATGTCTTCCATTTCTCCTGAAGAGTCAGTCGACTATGCAAAGACCGGCCAGCTCGTCACATCTACAGTCGAGCTGGTAAAGCAGCCGACCATTGCGGCAATCAACGGGTTTGCGCTCGGGGGCGGGTGCGAGCTTGCAATGTCGTGCGACATCAGGATTGCCGCAGACACGGCAAGACTCGGCCAGCCAGAGGTGACGATAGGAATACCCCCGGGATGGGGCGGGACGCAGAGGCTGCTCCGAATCGTGGGAATTGCAAAGGCAAAGGAGCTAGTGTACACGGGCAAGATGATATCTGCCGCCGATGCAGAAAAGATAGGCCTTGTAAACAAGGTGGTTCCGCTTGACTCTTTGGAAGAGGAGGCGGCAAAGATGGCGCAGCAGATAGCTGCCAACTCGGCCATGGGGATACAGATGTCAAAGGTGGCAATCAACAAGGGCCGCAACGCAGACCTTGATACGGGTCTTGCAGTGGAGCTTCTTGCATGGCGCAACTGCTTTACGCACAAGGACAGAAAGGAGCGTATGACTGCGTTTCTTGAAAAGAAAAAGTGATCGGAGCCTGAGCGTGCCCGTGTCCGTCCCCTCAGACGCGTAAACGGGGGAAAAGCTTATTATGATTTGCCCGTACACAAGGGGTAATGGCAACTGAACAAACGTCAAAGTTGGTCACGGTCACCCCAAAGGCGGCCGAAAAGATCAAAGAGTTCATGAAGGAAGAGGCAGAGTCACCGGAATACCTCAGGGTTTACGTCCAAGGCGGCGGCTGCTCTGGCCTCTCGTACGGCATGGGCTTTGAAAAGGCGCCAGAGGAGGACGACCTCGTAATGGAGGAGGGCGGTGTAAAGCTTTTAGTGGACAGCTACAGCGTCGACCACCTACAGGGGGCAAACGTGGACTATATCGAGAGCCTCATGGGCTCTGGGTTCAAGATCAACAACCCCAACGTCACAAAGTCGTGCTCCTGCGGACACTCTTTTAGTACAGAGTGACTAGGCGCAGTTTTTTTCATTTTTCAACCCGGGATCAAGGTGGAACCTGCGTATCGGCGTCTTGTGACACAGGGCACAAACTACTTTAAAGATCGAGTTCCAAAAACCGGCATGAGGATACTGGTGCTAGTCATGCTGGCAGGATTCGTGCCGCTTGCATCAGGTGACGTGTACATACAAAACGACCAGTCATACAGGTACGACGGCTTGCTGCACATAGTAGGCGAGATAAAAAACGAACTGGATGCGCCCCTGGGCCAGATCAGCGTCCGCGCCACGGCATTTGACGGGGAGGGAACGCCTGTCGCTACCGGGGAGGCAGACTCGCTTGTAAACATACTGGTCCCGGGAATGAGCGGCCCCTTTGAGATTGTCATGATGACAGACGCAGAGTCCTACGAGCTGGAGCTTGACTATGGAATTAGCTCCCCCAAGGAACAAGTCATTGACATTACCAGATCAGATCTCACAAGGGACGGCCATGGAAACCTGATGATAACAGGGACTGTTATCAACAGGGGCGAGATCACGGCAAACACGGTTGCAGTAGTTGCCACGCTGTACGACTCGGACGGCAAGGTTGCAGCAGTATCCAGGACACACCCAGAGCCGGACTATCTGCGGGCCCAAGACCACGCGTTCTTTCTAGTTGCGGTTCCAGACAAGTCCAGGACTGCGGGAGTCGGGGACTATTCGCTAGTCGCAGAGTCCGAAGAGTACGCGGCGGTGCCAGAGTTTCCGGCGGGGATGTTCGCAGTACTTGCAGGCACGCTTGCGGTATTTGTGGCGCTGAGCAGATACGCGGGCAGGCTCACAGCAGTCCTGATTCCTCCAGCCGGTCCAAGATAGGGGACAGCGTCTCTAGCAATATTTTTTTTTCAAGCGGGGTGGGCTGCGAGAACGCCACGGGAAACGTTATGGTAAGCATGTCCTGGTCGGTGTGGGATATCCTCACAGAGTGCGTCTGGCAGCCATAACTGGACAGAAAGCCCTTCCATTTTGCAAGATGCACGGACACCCTTGCCACGTTCTGCTCTACCTCGGAGATGCTCGTATTCAGATCCGTGTCAAAGAGCCTGAACTTTACAAGCGGGACCATGATGATGCCCCCGGGAACGCTGTCGTGGTTTTTTATCATGGACTCGATTACCTCCTCAGAGTCCTTTCTATCAAAGACGTCTCCATAGTCGGGATCAAAGTACCCGGTAATCATCCTTTTAGAGTCGTATATGCGAAAGTAGCCCTCGTCAAAATCCAGCTTCCACAATGTCCAAAATGGATGCAGGTGCATAATTAAACGGCGCGTCCCGGGATCATCCCACGACTTGCAGATGCGCCCCAAATTCCCTAGATCCGTGTTTGGATCTCATAAACTATACAAGGCCTACGAGTCCTTCTAGTGACTCATGAAAAATACTCTGGATATGCTTCCTTTAGATCCCTCATGACCTCTGGAGGTATCTTGTCCACATGCCACGAATTGTGTCTAAAGCCAAACATGATTGCCCCGATCTCCAGCTGATC
>RHFB01000014.1 GCA_003724285.1 Nitrosopumilus sp. H13
TATGTGCAGCTGCTCTACGCCCTTGCCATCGACGCCTATCTTGTGCTTTAATCCGTCAAGAAACGACACGGTCTTTGGGTATGTGGTCAGGTACTCCATTGATCTGCCCATCAGGATCCCTCTATTTAAAGGAGAGAACGCGCGTACGGAATCCGTGGCATGAACCGGTATAGCATATGGAACTCCTGGCATGTGTGTATGTCTTAGTTATGTGTTCCCTGCATCGCAGACGTGGTTGTATGATCATGGATTCTTTGGATGGATGAATAACAGTCAATACATACAAGCAATGATTGGTTTTGTACAAATGATCCAATTTATGTATGTATCACGATTACTGTCTAATGATAATATTGCAAGACAGGGGCAAAAAATTTCGTGATCCAGTACATGGCTTTATCCACATGACTGAAGCAGAACTTGAAATCATAAACAGCCCTGTATTTCAACGTACTCGTAACATCAAACAACTCAGTTTGGGTCATTACGTCTATCACGGTGCCGAACATTCTCGTTTTGGACATATGATTGGGGCTGCCCATATTGCAGGACTTGCGTATGATTCTTTGAAGAAAAACTCCAAATCTGAGAAAATTGATCTTGATGATCGAGACCGAGCAACGTTGCGCATTGCAGCCTTGTTGCACGATGTCGGCCATACCCCGTTTTCACACTCTTTAGAAACGATTCTTGACAAACCGCATGAAGATTACTCGCAAAAGCTCGTGGAATCATATTTTGAGGATATGATAAAAAAAGCTGACGTAGATGTAGATGATGTAAACTCTTTGATCAAGGGCGTGTATTCAAAGCCGTTTCTTAACAATATAGTAAGCGGCCAGCTCGACGTTGACAGGCTGGATTATCTGCTGAGAGATACGTATTATTCAGGTGTAACTTATGGTAGATATGATCTGGGCAGAATCATCGAGGAGATGGCCATACGTCATGATAAATTTGTAGTTCTTCAGGGAGGCTATGAAGCAGTAGAACAGCTGATTTTTGCCAGGTATCAGATGTACCAGCAGGTGTACTTTCACAAGACAAAGAGATCCTTTGAATTGATGCTGTGGATGTGCGCCAAGATTTTAAAAGAACAAAAAGCTCTTGATTATCCGAGCCTAGATGATTTGGAAAATGACTCTGGAATCAGCAAGTATATCCAGCGCGATGATCGATGGTTTCTGAATGAAATCTTTGGCTCAAAAGATCCTCGGGTAGTGATTATCGCAGACATGATTAAAAAAAGAAAACCATACTGGGAGATATATTCCCCGGTCTCGTACAGAAGTGAGCCATCCAACATCCGAACAGAACCAGATAACTCCACCAATTCGTTGGGGGTGATACAGAATGCTTTTTTTCTAGCTACTTCCGATCTTGGTATTGAAGAACATGAATTTCTCAAGGATGATATTTCACGATCCCCTTACAAGCTAATGCCCGACTATGCCATTTCAGATATTGATGAAACAGAAGGAACTAGTATCTCCATATATTATGAAAATCGTGACTTTGTAGAACCCATAGAAAAAAGATCGCACATAGTTTATACGCTTGCGAAGAATCCACCGTCTATGATTAGAGGCTTTGTGATTCCTAAAAAATATCCTCTAGTTAGGGAGCACTTCCGGAAGACGTTTGATTACTGCTTACCTGAACGTAGTTAAAATTGATAATACAATATTTATTTCAGCCATTTTCACTAGAAGCAGCGATTTAAGATGGTAGACCTGTTCTCAAACAAATATGTCGTCTTGCGGCTGGTTCAAAAGGCCACAAACAGCATGGACGGGATTCCGGGCAAAAAGGCCCTGCAAAAGAGCATGTATTTTTTCAATCTAAAACATGGGTGCTTTTATTACAAGTGGGCAGATTATGGCCCCCTTAGCGGGGAGGTTCAGCAGATCGTTGCAGACTTTACGTACGGAGAAAAGATCAAGGTTCGTGACATCAAGACCAAAAAGCCGGGAGCCGTTATCAAAAACATGAAATATCATGAAGGCGATTTCCCGGACTTTGAGGATTTTCCGCCAGTATTTGACAAGACGCTTGACTCTATCATAAATTTCATCAAGGGCAAAAAACCCAGAGAACTAGAACTGCTTGCATCCGTGCATTTTCTGGCAGATGTGCAGATAGCATCAATGAAGAAATATGATGCAGATTTTATCTATAAGCGACTGTACGCGCTAAAGCCGGATGCAGGGTTCACTCTAGAGGATGTGACACGTTCGATACAGGTTCTCAAAGAAAATGGTTTTCTTTACTAGTGTCTGCGCCATCTAGCAGCAATATTTGATGTCGTTTGAGAACCCGCAGACCAAATGCATGGTACTAGAATCTACTCCGTCCTGAATCCCGCCCGCCCAGCCCGCGCACATACACGCACTGCTCCGGATGCACCACAGTCTCCGACGGTGCCAGGCGCCTTTCTGTCAATACCACGCCAGAGTCCCTCACTATTGCAAACGGCCTTGACTCTGCGGCCTCGCCCATCTCGTGGTTTGCAATGGATGCAAGGTTGTCTGCCGTCGCCTGGAACGTCACCTTTAGCGGCCGCCCGTCAAGGTCGGGGCGGGCCCTCGAGTCAAGTACCGGCTCCATCCCCGCGCACGCCACTGCCACGCCGGACGTGCCCACCCTTGCAGGCATCAGCCTGCTGTCTGCAAGTATTACCCCGGCATGGACGCCCATGTGCAGGAATATTTTTCTGCGCAGCTGCTCTGCTGCCAGGTACGGATCCTCTGGGTACAGCACCGCCGAGCCGCGCCCGGAATTTGACCCGTCAATCCCCGCGTTTGGCGCCATTATTCCGGCAGACATTGTAATTACAAACCCGCCTATCCCGCCTAGTATGGCATCTGACTCTCTTGATATTATCTCTGCCATCCCGGGATCAAGCCTGTACTTTTTGGACATGCCCACGCCTGCGCCAGAAGGCCTGACCCTGCCAAGATTCACCACCCTTCCCTGCGAGCACGAGACGTACTTTGTAGACACCACCAGCACGTCGCCGTCCCGGATTGTGCGGCCTGCCCTCCCAAGCGACTCACAGAGCCCCTCAAACACGTCTGTCCCGGATACGGCCCTTTCTGCCTCGAGTGGTATGACGCCGAGCATGAGTAATAGGGAGCAGCTTTTACTTTTTACTGTTTTGAAAAGCTTTTAATCGGCATTGCCCGCATTTGCAGTCATGAATATTACAGAGAAGATCCTGGCGCGCGCAGCATCAAAGGGTTCGGTATCCCCCGGCGACGTGGTGTTTGCAGACGTGGACAAGGTGATGATGCACGACGTGTCAGGACCCGGAGTCATAAAGGTATTTGAAAAGCTCAAAAAGCAGGGAATAAACGTGGAAAAGCTGTGGGATCCGTCCCGCGTCTGGGTCGCAGAGGACCACTTTGTGCCGTCCGCAGAAAAGATATCCGCCGAAAACATCTCCAAGCTCACAAAGTTTGTCAAAAGGTACGACATTGGCAGGCACTTTAGGTACGGAATGGGCCAGTACGGGATATGCCACACCATATCACACGAGGAGGCGATGGTGATGCCCGGCGAGGTGTACGTGGGAGGCGACTCGCACACAAACACGACGGGGGCGCTCGGCGCGTTTGCATGCGGGCTGGGGCACACGGACATTGCATACGTGCTGCTGCACGGCCGCATATGGTTCCGCGTCCCCGAGACGTACTATTTCAAGCTGAATGGCAGGCTCCCGGATCACATAATGGCAAAGGATCTCATACTGCATATCATAGGCGAGATTGGCACTGACGGCGGGGCGTACCGGGCGATGCAGTTTGGCGGATCCGGAGTTGATGCAATGTCCGTTCAAAGCCGGCTCACCCTCTGCAACATGACCACGGAGGCAGGCGCAAAGTGCGGCATTGTAGAGCCAGACCAAAAGACCCTACAGTACCTCGAGTCGCGCGGGGCCACGAACATGAGGCCCGTTACAGGCGACGCAGACTCCGAGTATGCCAAAACATTCGAGTACGAGGCAGACAAGCTAGAGCCGCTAGTAGCCGAGCCGTTCTCGCCTGAGAATACAAGGCCCGTGCGCGAGGCGCCCACAGTCGAGCTTGACAAGTCGTACATCGGCTCGTGCACCGGGGCAAAGTACGAGGATTTGAGGGCTGCGGCACGCATACTCAAGGGAAGAAAGGTAAAGATAAGGACAGAGATACTTCCAGCCGCCATCTCGATATACAGGCGCGCAATGGAGGACGGCCTGCTGCGCATATTCATTGATGCCGGGGCGACTGTCGGCCCGCCCACGTGCGGGGCCTGCTGCGGAGCCCACATGGGCGTGCTTGCAAAAGACGAGGTATGCATCAGCACTACAAACAGGAACTTTCCGGGGCGCATGGGTCATGTCGATTCAAAGACGTACCTCTCCTCGCCCCTTGTGGCCGCCGCCTCTGCCGTCACCGGCAGGATAACTGACCCGAGGGATCTGCCATGAGCGGCAAGGTGATAAAGTACGAGCGCGACAACATTGACACCGACGTGATAATTCCCGGCCAGTACCTCAAGATACACGACTATGACGAGCTTGCAAGGCACGCAATGGAGGGCATGGATCCAGAGTTCCATTCCAGACACGGCAGCTATATACTTGCGGGGAAGAACTTTGGATGCGGCTCTAGCCGCGAGCACGCCCCCATAGCGCTCTCGCACTCGGGGATAAAGGCAGTCCTGGCGCTCTCCTTTGCCCGGATATTTTACCGCAACGCAGTGGATGGCGCGTTTCTGCTTCCAATAGAGATAGACGAGGACGCGTACGGCGCCATATCCGACGGAAACGAGATAGACGTGGACGTGGGGACAGGAACCATACGCGACATTACTGCAGGCAAAGAGTACAAGATGCACCCGTTCCCGGATATGATCTCAAAAATCATAGAGGCGGGGGGCCTGTTCAGGTACAGGCCGGAGTGAGATGATGGCCAGCACGCTGTTTGAAAAGATCTGGGACTCGCACACGGTCACAGACGAGGGGGGCTCGTCGCTCCTGTATGTGGACAGGCACCTGGTACACGAGGTGACCTCGCCGCAGGCCTTTGAGGGCCTCAGGCTAGGGGGCAGAGGCGTCCGCAGGCCGGATCTCACCGTAGCCACGATGGACCACAACGTCCCCACCAGTAATAGGTCGCTGCCGATGGCAGACCAGACATCAGAGGCGCAGATGCGCGCGCTAGAGCGCAACTGCGACGAGTTCGGGATACGGCTTTTTGGGATGGGCAGCCCAAACCAGGGAATAGTGCACGTGATAGGCCCGCAGCTTGGAATTACCCTTCCCGGGACGGTCATCGCATGCGGCGACAGCCACACATCCACGCACGGCGCGTTTGGGGCGCTGGCGCTCGGCATAGGCACAAGCGACGTAGAGCACGTGCTTGCGTCGCAGACGCTCTGGCTTGAGAGGCCAAAGACGCTAGAGGTAATGGTAAGCGGTGTGCGCCAAAACCCGCGCGCAGTCACTGCAAAGGATGTAATGCTGATGATAATCAGAAGAATGGGCACCGGCGGCGGGGCGGGCTCTGTGATCGAGTACAGAGGTAAGGGGATGACTGATCTCTCCATGGAGCAGAGGATGACCGTATGCAACATGTCAATAGAGGCGGGCGCGCGCGCAGGCATGATGGCGCCGGATGAAAAGACGTTCGAGTATCTGAGGGGGCGCGAGTTCACTCCGAAAAACTACGAGTCGCTAGTTGGTGAATGGCGCGAGCTGCGCACGGACCGGGACGCAGAGTTTGACGGCACGTTTGAGCTTGACATTGGCGGCATGGCGCCGCAGGTCAGCTGGGGGACCAGCCCGGAGATGACGTGCGACGTGACAGAGGACGTGCCTGACCCGGGCGAGTTTGCGGCAGGAGACGAGTCGAGGCTGCGCGCGGCGCAAAGGGCGCTAAAATACATGGATCTAGAGCCGGGCACGCCGATCCGGGAGATTGACATAGACAGGGTCTTTATCGGCTCGTGTACAAATGCGCGCCTGGAGGATCTCAAAGAGGCAGCAGACGTGGTCCGCGGGCAAAAGACTGCGCCGGGGGTGCGCGCAATGGTGGTTCCCGGCTCGCAGATGGTAAAAAGACAGGCAGAGCAGATGGGCCTTGACTCTGTGTTTGAGGATGCCGGCTTTGAGTGGCGCGAGTCCGGGTGCAGCATGTGCCTTGGAATGAACCCCGACATACTGGGGCCCGGGGAGCGGTGCGCAAGCACGTCAAACCGCAACTTTGAGGGCAGGCAGGGTGCAGGCGGCAGGACGCACCTTGCAAGCCCCGTCATGGCGGCAGCCGCCGCAATACACGGCCGCTTTGTGGATGCAAGGGAGCTGGTATGAACCCCTTTTCCAGGGCCGCCGGCAAGATAGCCCCGCTTGACTGCTCAAACGTGGATACCGACCAGCTGGTGCCAAAGCAGTTTCTAAAGCTGGTGCAGAGGACGGGGTTTGGCAAGTTTTTATTTTATGGCTGGCGCCACAATGCCGACGGCAGCCCGCGCCCGGGATTCGTACTAGATGATCCCGCGTACAGGGACTCGAAGATACTTGTAACTGGCAGGAACTTTGGATGCGGCTCGAGCAGGGAGCACGCAGTATGGGCCCTGTGCGACTATGGCTTTGACGTGGTGATAGCCCCCTCCTTTGCCGACATCTTTTACAGCAACTGCATCAAGAACGGGCTGCTGCCTGCAAGGGTGTCAGAAAAGGACGCGCACATGCTGATGCAAGACGCAGAGGCAGAGGTGGACCTAGAGTCGCAGACTATTACCGCCGGATCACACACAGTGCCCTTTGAGATAGACCCGCACTCAAAAAAGACGCTTTTGGAGGGGCTAGACGACATTTCCCGCACATTAAAGTTTGAAAAAGAGATATCCCGCTTTGAAAAGGACTCTAGGATTCCATCCGTCCTGTGATGTGCCTGACGTCTTTTCTGTTCCTGTCTAGTACCATGGGCGACTCTACGTCCATCCATCTGGTATTCCCAATGTCAAAGGCGCTCACCCTTCCCTCCCCTGAGAGCTTTTGCAGCACGTCATACGAGAGGTTGATCTTTTTTGCGCGCACAGAGCGGATCCTCCCCATCACCTCCCTGCGCATCATGTATATGCCGAGGCACTCTGACATGGGCAGCTCTAGCACTGGCTTTTCGGAGAATCTTGTGATGATGCCGTCTTGGACTGCGGCAAACCCGGTCTCCTCGCGCCTCTTTTTCCTGGTGGCGATGCAGACCGTGCTCTTTTTGTCCCGGAACTCTTTTCTCATCGCGCCAAGGTCAATGGCGCACAGGTTGTCTACAAACCACAGCACAAACTCCGACTCTGCCCCGAGCCGGGACTCTGCGTGTATCAGATCCCCGCCCGTGCCGCTCTGCGAGTCCTGCACAAAGCTGATGCCCTTCTGCCTGTTATAGTACCCCCTTATCTGGGCGCCAAGCCCCTCAAAGTCGGCCACTATCACTATCTCGCCTATGAACGGGAACGTGCGCAGATACCCCACTATGTGGTCTATCAGCGGCCTGCCGTTTACCGGGATCATGGCCTTTGGAAAGTACTCTGTGTATGGCCTGCCCCTCGTGCCCATGCCGCCTGCCAGGATTACTGCCTTCAAGTCTAACGGTATGATTTCTGCTTGCGTCTCCGGGCCCCCGGGCCGCCGAACTT
>RHFB01000069.1 GCA_003724285.1 Nitrosopumilus sp. H13
CCATAGAAACTGCTTTATCATCAGACACTTTTCCATGACTCATGGACTTTGAGAACAAGACCGTACTAGTCACCGGAGCATCGTCGGGAATCGGCAGGCAGGCTGCGATAGAGTTTGCCAAACTAAAGGCAGACATAGTCATAGCGGCAAGAAGAAAGGACAGGCTCGAGCAGCTCCGAGACGAGCTTGCCAAATATGATACAGATGTGATGGTGTGCCAGTGCGATGTCTCAAAAAAAGATCAGGTAAGAGACATGTCAAAAGCAGTACTCGGAAAATTCGACTCTCTGGACATACTTGTAAATAATGCCGGTTTTGCAATATATGGGGCGGTATCTGATCTCTCCATAGAAGACATTGAATCTCAGATGAACACAAACTATCTAGGCATGATATACTGCATCAAGAACTTTCTCCCCTCAATGCTTGAGAAAAAGTCAGGTCACATTGTAAACGTCGCATCAGTTGCCGCAAGCTTTGGACTTCCCGGGATCGCACCGTACTGCGCCTCCAAGCACGCGATGCTTGGGTTCTCAGAGGGCCTAAGGCACGAGCTGGATGGAACCGGGGTGGGAGTCACGGTAGTCAGCCCGATAATGGTTCGGACCGACTTTTTTGATCATCCCTCGTTTGAAAAGATGCCGAGATACTCGCCCACGTCCCTGAGTCCAGAGACTGTTGCACGCGCCATTCTCAGGGCCGCAGGTTCCCCGCGCCTTGAGATCATAGTTCCCGGCGCGGTGCGCGGCGCCGTGTGGCTAAAGCACACGCTCCCGTACCTCATAAACCCCGTACTGGCCAAGTCGTTCAAAAAACAGCTGGATGCTGCAGGCTAGTCCTCTTTAGCTGCCTCGCCAGAGTCCACATCTAGCAGCTCTAGCGACTTTAACTCGAACTGGTACATTGCGCTCATCTCCATGCCCTTTTCTGTGGCAAGATATTCCGTGACCTCTTTGCTCAGCGGCGCCACCATCTGATCAAAGACAAACTCATAGACCACTCCTCTCTCCAGATCCCCCGTCTTGATCTTTTTTGGTACTCCCATCTCGACTATGTGCCTGCCGTCTTCTATGGAATCATACAGCTGCACCTCCATCTTGCCGTCATCCTCGTATAATTCCAGGATATATCCGGTCTTTTTTATCTCTGCAGGCCCGCCAAACTTGGCATTCTGGATCTCTTTTGATACCCAGTCTGGAATCTCTTCTTTCTTTTTTGCCATGGCTACTCTGCTTCCTGCTTTTCCTTTTTGCTCTTTTGCCACCAGTCCAGATAGTCGTCTTGCTTGTCTTCCCTGGTCTTTTCCTTTTGGTTCAGCCTGTATCTGATGTCAGAGACCTGCTCCCGGGTGGCATACAGCCCGCACCTCTTGCAGATAAAGTGCTTTGTGGCAGAATCAAGCTTCATGGGAATGTCAATCTCATCAAACAGCTTGAACAAGTCGTCCCTGCCCCTGTCTTCTTCTAGAGTCTCGGCCTCGTATCGTGCCTGAATCTTCTTTTTCTCCCTTGATGCGCATTCCGGACAGTTTGGCAACTAAGGTTCTGCCCTGATTTTTTCCTTAAAAGCGTTCCCACACATGCTATCTGGCACGCGGATTTTTTCATCATTCCTTGCGGTCCGTTCGCCCATCGACATACCGCATGCCAGACAAGCAAGAATCCCTCAAATATTGTATTATCTCTTTTCCTCGAGGGTCTCTGCTGCAATCCGTGCCGTGTTCTCTGCCCCGTCTGCGGCAAAATTCTCTACAAACCCTGCCAGACCCTCCTCAAATCTGGCATAATTCCCCCTGATTCTCGATATGGCCTCTATCACCTGCCCCGTGTTTGCCGCCAGCACGCCCAGGTTCTTCTCCTCTGCCCACCTGATGTTGTTTGTATGCTCGTCATAGATGGGCATCCCGATGACGGGCCTCCCCCTGCCCATTATCTCCCCCATTACAGTGTGCGACCCGTTCACTACTGCATACCTGCACTGCTCTAATACAGAATCCTTTTGATGCTCTGAGAGAAACCCCACATCAATTTGCACCCAGTCTATCTTCTTCTCAAGCGCCTCTGATATCTGGTATTTTTCCCCGTCCATACCCGTCACGCAGTCGATCCCGGGATCGCCCCTTGCATGCGATATGATCCTCTTTTCATTTCTCATCTCCTCGCGGCCAAACACGTCCGTGTACCTGCTCCCAGTGCCGTCATTTGTCGACTTGTTTCCAGTTCTCATCCAGTAGCCAAAGTCGTCATTACTAATCAGCCTCTCAAGGTCGGACTCTTCTGCATCCGGGGGCTTTTTGCCTGCAAAGTATCCCACATAGGTGACCTTTTCTTCTGCCTCTTTTGTAAAGTTGAGGTTGTACTCGCACACCGTGTACGGAGGAGGCGAGTCTGCAACCAGGATCCTTGATGCCTTTGTGATCTGCTTTGATATGAACACAAGCGACGGATACAGGTACGCCCTCGTGCTGTAAAGCTTGGGCCTGAACTGGTTTGTAACAAACAGGCTCGCAATGCCGCGGTTTTTTGCAAGTATGTTTGATCCCATGTCCCCGTCATTGATCACCAGGTCAAACATCTCCCTGTCGTAGAGCCTTTTCTCCTCCCGCAGATAGTCTGCAATCTGCCTTACCAGCGGCGGGTTTTTTGAGACAGGCAGCAGCAGGTTCATCAACGACATCGAGACGCTCGGACCGAACTTGCCGTCTATGGGAGTAGGCATCAATATCTCGTGAATCCGCTCCCTCTGGTCTGGAAACCTTTTGAGCAGCTTTTCATACACGTGATCCTTGCTTGAAAAGTGAACCTCGTACTCGTCGTTCATGCCCTTGCCGAGCTCGTCGTTTAGCCTCATCATCCGGGAATAGTGGCCTCCCCCCCACGGATAGATGAACTCTCCTATCTTGAACACAATGCCTGCATCATACTAGCCGTTTAAATTCCCAATGATCCTATTCGAGCGAGTCAAGTATGTCATGAACGTTGTTCGGGCCGATCCTGACAGTAATACTCCTCTTTGTGCTGACAGCATCCTCGACTGCCTTTTTCGAAAAAACTCCCGCCTTGAAAGTCATTCCGGCCATCTTTTCAAGCCTTGCAATGCCGCGCTCTAGTCCCATCTCCCTTGCCCCCTCAAACAGCCCGTCATCGACTCCTGCAAGCGGAACTATGGGAACCCGGCCCGATTCAAACACGCGCCTTGAGACGTCCTCGATGAACTCCGTAGGGAACACTAGCGGCGAGAGTGCAAGCGATACATGCCTCTCCTTGTACTGCAGCATTATCCCCAGTATTGTTCCCACATATGCAAGATAGTTTCCCGCCCCTGCAGGCCGCGCGGCCATCTTGTAAAAGTCAAGCTCCACGCGATCCCGGACCAGCCTTGGAATTATCTGGTTTACGGCCCGGACCAGCCCGGCAAGCTCTGACTCGTTCCTGTAACACACCATGATCCTCACGTCATACCCCTGCTTGATCGTCTCATAGCACGAGACGGCAGACATCTCGTCATATATGGCGCACACCGCCCTCCGGGTCTGCGACTTGTGCGGCACACCGCCCCTGCCTTTGTCCAAAAAGATGCAGACATACGCGCCGGTCTTTGTGACGTGCGCATAGAGCATCTTGTCGTGGTTCTGCTCCGTCCCGGGACGCGCACCAAGCTTTGACTTTTTCTCTATTATCTCTGATGTTGCCGCAATCTCTGCGTCCTTTGCGACAAACCCCCTCGTAGAGCCGTCCACTCTTACCAGGAATTTCTCCCCCTTTAGCAGCAGGTTCCCCCCCACTGTTGCGATCCCAGACACAATGCTTGCAAAGTCGGCCTCTGTGCGCCTGGCAATCGCCACCCTGTCTATTCCAAACAGAAGATTGACGGCAGACGACGCAAACACGGGATCGTTTGCATTGATCAGCACCACGTCGCCGTCGCGCCTGACGGACTTGAACTTTTGGCCCCTTGCGCGGAGGATCTTCTTTATGTTGAGGACCAGCTGCGGAACCTTGTTTCTGGCAAACACGGTCGGAAAGACCACCACACATGATTCATCCATGCTTGCCATTCAGAGTCCACTTGTTTATAATTCAGGACAGCACGGGTAATCAATATAAGACAAACTGCCCGAGCCAGTGCATGGCAAGATTCACGCGCGAGCAGGTAGATGATCTCAACTCCAAGATGGATACGGCCGAAGAGGCGCTCAGGTGGGCGTCTAAGAACCTCCATCCAAAGGTTGCAAAGGCGTCAAGCTTTGGCGCAGAGGACGCCGTAATCATGGACATGATGGTGGGCATAAATCCCAAATTCAGGTTCTTTACGCTTGATACGGGAAGGCTTCCGCAAGAGACATACGACATTATCGACGTGGTAAGAAAGAAATACAACATTACAGTCGAGGCCCTGTTCCCGGATGCAAAGGAAGTGGAGGAGATGGTGCTAAAAAAGGGGATGAACCTGTTCTATGAGAGCATAGAGAACAGAAAGCTGTGCTGTGAGATCCGCAAGGTGCACCCGATAAACCGCATGCTTGCCACACTTGACGGCTGGATAACCGGACTGCGGCGCGACCAGACCAAAATCCGGGAGGATGCGCAGATGTTCCAGCTTGACACCGGACACGGCGGCATGCTAAAGATCAACCCTATAATCGACTGGACCTGGGAGCAGGTACTAGATTACATCAAAAAGCACGACCTGCCGTACCACGGCCTCATCGACAAGGGATACACGAGCATTGGATGCGCGCCGTGCACCAGGCCGACAAAGCCCGGCGAGGATCTCCGGGCGGGACGATGGTGGTGGGAGCAGGGCGAACACAAAGAGTGTGGGCTTCATATAGAGCCAAAGTAGAGGCTCATGCATGTCAGATGCCCCGATCAGGCCGCACGGCGGAAAGCTTGTAGACCGGACCTCAAAGACGGATCCCGCCGGGCTCTTTTCTGTTGGAATCAGCGAGGATCTTGCAAACGATGTTGAAAACATTGCAGACGGGATATTCAGCCCGCTTGAGGGGTTTATGGGGCAGGAGGACTTTGAGAGCGTGGTATCAGGCGGGCGCCTTGCGGGCGGACTGCCATGGACCATTCCCATAATACTTGATACAGACGAGCAGACTGCATCCAAGATAAAGGATGCAGGCGACGTGCTGCTGCAGAATCCCGCCGGAACAGGAGTTGCGATACTGCACGCAGAAGAGACGTACGCGTTTGAGAAATCCAAGACCGCCCAGGGCATCTATGGCACCACCGATGCGTCGCATCCGGGGGTTGCAAAGACCATGTCCATGAAGGACCACCTGGTGGGAGGCCGCATCGACTATATCCAGAGGCCTGCAGACGCCGAGATAAGAAGATACAGGCTCACTCCCACGCAGACCCGGGAGGCGTTTGCAGAGGCGGGCTGGAAGACCATCTGCGCGTTTCAGACAAGAAACCCGCCGCATGTGGCGCACGAGATGCTTCAAAAGACGTCGATTACCACCCGGGACGGCGTCTTTGTAAACCCGATTATCGGCAAAAAGAAGCCCGGCGACTTTGCCGACGAGGTAATCATAAAGTGCTACGAGGCGATGATTGCAAGCTACTACCCGGAGAACCGGTGCCGCCTCGGAACCCTCCATACGGAGATGAAGTATGCGGGCCCAAAGGAGGCAATCCACCACGCAATCATGAGGCAGAACTATGGATGCACCCACATAATCATCGGGCGCGACCACGCGGGGGTAGGCAAGTTCTACGACCCGTTTGCGGCGCAAAAGATATTCGGGGACTATGAGGACCTGCAGATCGCGCCGGTCTTCTTTCCCGCGTTCTTTTACTGTAACAAGTGCCTCACATACACGACTCCAAAGGCGTGCCCTCACGGCGATGACGCAAGAGAGCAGATCAGCGGCACGGCGCTCCGGGAGATGATCCAAAACGGCAAGTCCCCCTCAAAATACATACTGAGGCCCGAGGTGGCCCGCATAATCCTGGATCACCCAAAGCCGTTTGTAGACTAGGTATTTATTCAATTACCAGAGTCCCTAGCTTGTGAAGTGGCTTGTCCTGATCTTGCTTGCAGGGTTTGCGCCCGCCGCATTCGCCCAGGGTCAGATAAACCCCTCGCTCATAATCAATACGGTGGAGATTCCCGCAGACGAGTTCAACACCGTGCTGCGCGAGGCGCCGGTGCGCCAGCTAGACAGGGTGCACGCGACAAGCTGGCAGGTGACCATTGATAACAACCTGAACTTTGTAAACCCCGACGGCAGCTCTGTATTCCGCCTGTATGACGACGAGTCAGCCGACGAGTTCATCGAGGTGGGGATGGGGGCGCAGCCTGACTACAAGTTCTGGGTGGCCGTGCAGACTCCCAAGGAGGGATACGTGGTGATCCACCACGACCTTGAGCGCGGCTGGTACCCGCAGGCAAAGTCCATCATATCATACACGGACAGGGCCGGACTGACTGTAAACAACGGGGCCCGAATAGTGGTTACAAATCTGGACATTGGCGTCTTTGCCATCGCATCCTACTCTGTCCACGGCCTCGAGTCCTCGACTGACCCGCCCTCGGTAAACTCTGGAATCATGATTGCAGAGTTTCTCTCCGGCGATCCGGCAAAGAACATCTATTCGCTGTACCCGTTTTACATAGCCGCGGCAATAGGAGTCATCGTGGGGTTTCTATTCATCACGAAAAAGCGGACGTGACTAGCGGCGCCTGATCATATCTTCTGCCCTTGTATCCAGTATTACCTGCTGGCCTGTCTCCAGTGATGCAAACGCTTCTTCTGATATTATGAGCGGAATGTCTGCAAGCGCGCAGCCGGTAGCCACGGCAAGGTCTGCCTTTTTGCATACCATTGCAAGCGGCGCCGAGCCGTTTGACTTTATCGAGTATATGGTGTACGCGCCCACGCTGCTGCCTATCCCGGACGGAAACACAAGAACCGTGCCGCGAACCGACCTGCCGGACAGCTCGTGATTCCCGTCCTTGACCATGCCGGACTCTTTGTCCACCGTCCCAAGAAAGTTGATTGGCGCCTCTGACTTTAACACCGTCCCTTCCGTCGCTCCATGGACAAGCACCTTGCTCAATTTGTCTCATCTTTTATTATCTGCGAGAGCGGCTTTAGGTTCACACCCACGCCGTTGGAGTTCTTTAGATAGAATGCGCCCTTTATGCTGTTTGTAGTCACAGAGTCCACCTCGCTACTGCTGATCAGAGGCGTGAGACACGTGCAGCAGTCTGCAAGTATCTCGCATCCGGCGCCCTCGAGCTTGGCGCAGTCCGCCACCATCTGCTCCTTTACGGTTCTCGGGCAAAACACCATGCATCTCTTTGTAAAGGAGCGCCCCTCGAGCCTTGCTGCCAGATCCGAGATCTCTCCTGCCCCAAGCTGGGGGCTCCCAAGCGTGATTATGTCGCCCCTGTCTGCCGTGTTTAGCTCGTCATGGATGTCCTGCGCCGCCCGCTCATCAAAGTCCACCTTTTCGCACGAGTCATCATCCCCAAAGAGGAACTTTGCGCACGTGCCAGACGTGCCCATGCCGCCGCACATGGCCTTGCACTGCCGCCTGTCCATGC
>RHFB01000066.1 GCA_003724285.1 Nitrosopumilus sp. H13
TGTATGTCGGTTTCATGGAATCGGTGCCATCTGCTGTGCATATAACAATGATACTATGATACGGTATGCGGTATGACGCGCCATTACGTCATACCAGTGTGGAATACTGGCATGTCATACCAGTACGTCATGTATGGTGGTAAATCAGAAAATATCTAACGCTTGCGTCTTCGCTGCCCCGGCTTGTTCTGTCCGGGATATCGACCTAGCGCGAATCTCTTTTTAAAATTGCCCTTGTTTCTCACGCTCGAGCTGGTACCTACGATCTTTCTGCCCTCCACCTTTGGGGTCTGGCCTCTGACCTTGCCTGCCTTTGTAATGGAACCGTGGGTCGCCATGACTCATCCCAATGTATAATGAATTTATGTATTTCTACCATATTCTGGATCTCTAGGAACAGGCGACAAAGGCATCCAGAAATACTCGAATTCCATCAGTGTGGTCTGCAGCTATACTATCATATCAGGATCAGGTGTGAGTGGGGGAAATTCTACCTTGTCCCCCGACCTGGTGCATTTTTTCGCATATTCTTTGGAGTATTCACGCACCATCTTCTTACCCTCCTCTGGGAGCTTGTCAAACGAGAGACCATACTTGCATGCGGCAAACAGGGTGACAGGGGTAAAATACTCGTTATCACAGTTAGGGGCGAACGTGTTCTTGATGCGTTTGGATGTATTCGTGTCGACCGTCTGGTTTGACTGCGAGGATGAATTCTTGTCCATATTTTTTCCCTACTCTTATTGCGGCATCCTTGTTTATAAACTGAGTAGCAGCGACGGCATCCAAATATGATTCCCCTTCGAAATTCTTCCAATAGCCGATCAGAGGCTGGTTTGAGGATCGAGAGATTGTCTCATATCCGTCTCGTAAGACATCATCTACTTTGGTACTAGCATGATGGGTAACGGCTACAAGATATATTGGCAGATCCGCCTGAAAATGCCGGTTGCCCCTGACCAGATCTAGAAACAAGGCCAGGGCCTCGTGTAAATTATTTACATCAAATATTAGATCAGGTTTTGGATTGTATGTGAACCCCTCGAGATGTAGCCATGCTGTAACGATCATCTCGATTCTATCCCGTATGACTACAAATGCTAGTGCAGGAGTGTGATTACTTCCAGGAATGATTACCTCGCGCATGTCTGGCTTTTCAGGTCGTGACATTAGATCGTCTCTGTCACGCCCAAGCCGTCATGTATGTGAAGTCGATACGTTGTCAATACAGCTGTCTCAATTGCCAATCCCTAAAATCTTTGTGATCGTAATTCTTAACCAACCCATTAGATTATGTGGCGATCAGGAAACAATCAGATCGCAATCCCAAGGCCTGCTTCATCACTGAATTCAGAAAAGGGCTTCTCAAAGTCCTGATGATGGGCAAAATGCCAGAATATTACCGTAGGCTCTTCAGCCAACGCATCTCTTCCTCCAATGATTCGATCCGTTTTCCCATCTTGCCGTCGGCAATATCCTGTTCAAACTGCTTTACGGCGCGCTCATCTTCTGAGGTCCAGATATTTTGGTCTGCCATGCTTTACTTGCCCGGTTTGAGCATATAAATTTACGATTTAAAAACTCCAGTTGGGCGCATGCCAGACTCTGGCCAAGCATTCACCAGTACTTTGCCTTTACCGTCTCTATGACCTTTTCATACTCGGGGCTCTTTCTCCGGGCATACCTCTCCATGGCTCCAAGCGGCACGCCTCCAAGCGACCTGGCAAGCGCGTTGAAAAAGTACCTCCGCGGCCCCCTTGCCCCTGTCCGGGTCATGAACTTTTGAATCCCGTACTTGAAGTTGTGCTGCCACGTCTTGTATAACACCCCGAGCTGAGCAGGCGTCATCTCGTTGCCAATGTTGAAAAAGTCCGACTTTTCTAGCAGCCCTATCGGCACGAACGTGAGGGCCGTGGCCGTAAACATGGACTCTGGCTGCTCGCGCTCTAGCTCGTTTATGAGGCGTATCGTATCCCACGAGTCCTCCGGGGTCTCGTCGTTGTCCAGCCCCATTATCAGCGTAAAGGCCGGAATCCAATAGTTCTCGTTCATGGACTTTACGCCCTCCTTTACCACCCAGTGCCACTCCTCCGGGGCGTATGGCGCAAGCTTTCTGTCTGCATACTTGTCAATGAGCCTCAGGCTGCCCGTCTCAAAGCCGGCCTGCACCCCGATCATGTTATCCGGGCCTGCGCGCATTATTTTTGAGAGGTTTGGCAGCAGCCTCTCGTCTGCAATCGCGCCCGCAAGCGTGCCGTGCGTCGGGTTTGTGTGCTCTACTCCCGTGGACATTATCGCAGTGAAGAGCTCTTCGAGCGCCTCGCGGTTTGGCTCCATGCCCTTTGACGTGCGCGGATCCATCCCATACACGAATATGTCGTCGCTGTGCACCCAGGCAGACTTTGTATTGCCCTTTTTCATGTTTACCTCTATCTCCCTTTTGACCTTTTCAGGCGGATAGTACCGGAGCGAGCGCAGCGTCACGTCGCAGAACTTGCACCCCCTTCCGCATCCGCGCATCACCTCTATCATGCCGTGCATGCTCGGCTCCACGATGTCGGGGATCTCCTCCATGTCCGGCCTGTCCCAAAAGTTGACAAAGCGGCCGTGTATCTTTTTGCCGCCCCTCTCAAACTCTTTGATGTTTACCTTGAAGTCCTTTTGCTTGCGGAACGGATCCATGTTCTCAAAGTCGCCGTTTATCAGATAGTTAAAGAACCTGCCGGCATGCCCGTCTATCTCTGGCGCAATCCCGCCAAGCTCGCCTTCGAGTATGGCGTATATTCCAAACTCGGCAATCTTCTCAGGGTCATAGTTGTACTGCCATGTGCCTGACGCGCCAGATATCACCTTTGCCTTGCTGCCGGTCCTCGCCTTGGCCGCCTTTATCCTGTTGTGCAGCTCTGTGTTGTACAGCTCGTCATACGAGATCTGCTTTCTTCCATACGTAAAGGTCATGGTGACAGGGCCCATTCCGAGTGGGTCCATCTCGTACGTTCCCACTACCTGCGTGTCAGGCCCGATGAACTGCTCGATGTGGTCGGGGTGCGCCACCACCACCTCGCTTCTTGCAAAGCCGTCGCGCAGCAGCCCCGCCTCGAGCTTGCGCAGGCCGTAGGGGGCATAGTTTGCCACCCCGTTTGTGTGCGGGATATAGTTGCTGCCGAGTATCTTGTACCAAAAGCTGCCCTTGTCCCTGTGCGGGTCTATCGCCGGGGCGCACCCGAAAAAGGTGGCAAGCGAGAGGCCCCGGTACGGGGACATTAGCGTCCTGTCAGCCGTAAGGACAATCTTTGGTGTCGTCATTCCTTTTAAAAATAATTTTTTGATTTGTTTTAAACCTTGCTAGTATTGCCTGAGTATCCCTGCCTTGTCCCTGTAGGTATGGCCAAACTCCTTGTTTGAGGCGAGGCTGTCCCCGTCAAAGACCGTGCCGTCCCGGCATACGAGGTCCTCGCCTGTGCAGCAGCTGCCGCATATGCCCACCCCGCACTTCATCATCCTCTCAAGGCTTGCCTGCACGAACACGCCCCTAGACCGGGCAGACTCTACCACCTTGTACATCATTATCTCGGGCCCGCAGACATATACTGCGTCAAAGCGCTCTTCTCCCAATAGCCGGTCTGCCGTACCAGTAACCATGCCGCCCTCCCCATAGCTGCCATCGTCAGTAGATACCATTATCCTTCCCCCCGGAAGCAGCCTTTTTGCCAGGGATTCAAAGAACACCTCGTTTCGAGTCTTTGCCCCGATTAGTAGCGTGATGTGCTCTGCCTTTGCAGATGCTGCCAGCCTCATCATCGGGACCAGTCCCGTGCCGCCGCCGACTAAAAGCAGCCTGCCAGGCCTCACATCAAAAGAGTTGCCGTACGGCCCCCGCACGCCGATCATATCACCGGGATTCAGATTGTAGAGTCCCGTCGATGCCGGGCCGTGCTTGCGCACGGTAAATGCCGCCCTGCCCTCCCGCTCTGAGATCATCACGCTCATCGGAAGCTCGTTTATCCCGGGAATCCACACCATTGCAAACTGTCCGGGAAGCACGTCTGAGAGCTCGCTTTGGAACGTGAGCGTGCGGACAGTCGGCGTCTCGTCGGTGACCTGCTCTATTACTATCATGGCGTGGCGCCTAGGATCTTGCAAGCCCCACCATCTCTTCTGTCTCAGAATAGCCGTGCTTTCTCATGTATGATTCGACGCCGGCGTTAATTTCAGAGAACACGTCAACCCACCTGTCGCCTATCGCGCTTCCCACCTGCACTGCAGACGCGCCTGCAAGCATGAACTCTACTACATCCTCCCACGTGGAGACGCCTCCGCACCCTATCACCGGCACGTCATAGTTTGACGTGATCTCATACACGCACCTGACTGCTATCGGCTTTATCGGGGAGCCGGACAGGCCGCCAAACCCGTTGCTGAGCACGGGGCGCCTGGCATGTATGTCTACTGCCATTGCGCGCACCGTGTTAATTGCAGTAATCGCGTCGGCGCCGGCATCCACTGCGGCCCCGACCGTATCAAGATAGTTTACAGTGCCCAGCCCCACCTTTGCAATTACGGGCTTGCCCGTACTGCCCACAACGGAGACTATCTCCTTTACCAGGCCCAGGTCATCGCCCACCTCGAGCCCCACCTTTGCAACGTGCGGGCACGACAGGTTCAGCTCGTACCCGAGTATGTTGCATTCGCGAAACTGCCCCGTCATGTACTCGAAATCCGCCGGATCAGAGCCCACCAGGCTCACGATGATGGGCACGTCCCGGTTCTGCCTTATCATGTCTGCAAAGTTCTCAGCCCCGGGATTTGAGAGGCCGACTGCGTTTATCCAGCCTCCCCCGCCCACTCCCACTATCGTGGGGTTTGCATAGCCCTCCCACGGCTCGCGGCTCAGCGACTTTGAGACGATTGCCGCGGCGCCCGAGCGGCGCAGCCTGCCAAACACGTCAAGGGATATGCCGAGAATTCCAGATGCGAGCATTGCCGGCCCGTCAAGGCTCATCTTGCCAATCGAGACTGCAAGGCTTGGCTCCACGTGTACTGGTATTTGGGATTTTGAATATAACAGTAGTCATTGAATGTACGGGTGTGATCCCGGGGCGCATGCCATGTCATTTGCCGTCACAGCATGGCAGGTATGGCCGCACCGCCTGGCAGTCTTTGCGGGGGAATGGCCCCGCATCCCTGGCACCGTTTTTAAAGGCGGGCAAAAGAGTCCACTCATGTATAATGTAGTACTCACAGAACTTGGAATCATAGTGCTTGACGGCCAGAGCACAAGCAGGGCCTTTGCGTTTGGGGACGCGGTCTCTGAATACATGGCGATAAAGGAGAGGCGCGCAGACATTGGCGAGCTAGTCGAGTACCTCTCCTCAAAGGAGGCGGCCGCAAGCGACCGGTCCCTGCAGTTTCTGCTGGAGAAAAAGTACGTCGAATGCAGGATGATGGACGCAGACGAGCTGGAAAAGATCCGCGCATCAAGGCAGCAGATGCTAGTCGATGCCGGGTTTGCAAGCGACCAGCGCGACGCCCTCGAAAAGCTGCGCTCTTTTGCGCTGGGACTGTCGTCTGCAAAGATAGGCGAGGTGTCACAGAGCCCAGACCTGCACGTCATACAGGCGGTGGGCGCGCTCGACGAGGTGGACAAGGTTGCAAACATAATGGGGGCGCGCATGCGCGAATGGTACGGCCTGCACTTTCCCGAGCTTGACAACGTGATTGATACCATTACAGGATACGCAAAGGTGGTGCTTGCAGGAAGGCGCGACTCGCTTACGGCAACAGTCTTTGAGGAGGCCGGCCTCGGGGCAAAGGCAGAGATGCTCGGGGTGCTTGCATCAAAGAGCAGGGGCGGGGACATTACGGATGCCAGCCTGGTTACCGTCCAGTCCATGGCAAGGCAGGTGCTAGAGTCCCACAAGCTGCGGGCAGAGCTAGAGGAGAACATTACGGCGGGAATTGGAAAGATGGCGCCAAACCTTGTGGCCATACTCGGGCCGTCAGTAGCTGCGCGGATGCTCGGAAGGGCAGGCAGCCTTGCAAAGCTTGCCTCGTTTCCGGCAAGCACGATACAGGTAATCGGGGCAGAGAGGGCCCTGTTTCGCGCGGTAAAGACCGGCTCTGACCCGCCAAAGCACGGGCTGTTGTTCCAGCACGCAATGGTGCACTCTGCCCCGAGGTGGCAGCGCGGCAAGATAGCCCGGGCCATTGCAGCAAAGGCCGCAGTGGCCGCGCGTGTAGACGTGTACGGCGAGGGGCTCAACCGCACGCTGCTTGAAAAGCTCAACGTGCGGGTCGGCGAGATCTCTACCAGGTATGAAAAGGCCCCGGAGAGGGAGCCTGTGAGAAGGGAGGCCGCAAAAAAGCGGCGCCAAAAGAAGAAGAGACGTTTTGCAAAGCGCTAGACAGTACGTATGGGTCAGGTCAGACGGCCGCAAGATGCCTGCCACGGAGAACCTGGTCCCGGGAAACCGGGTCTACAAGGAAAAGCTGGTGATTCAAGACGGGACAGAGTACAGGACGTGGGATCCGTTCCGCAGCAAGCTGTCTGCCACCATAATGAACGGGCTGGACGGGCTTTGCATACACAACATGGACAGGGTGCTGTACCTTGGCGCGTCGACTGGCACCACGCTGAGCCACGTATCTGACATTGTGGGGAATGGCGGGGCGGTGTTCGGGGTGGATCATTCCAGCAGGGTCGCAAGGGACTTTATGGACAGGGTGGCAGCGCACAGAACCAACGTGATCCCGGTGATGCAAGACGCCAGGAGGCCAGAGGAGTACTTTGCAGTCTCTGGCAGGATGGACGTAGTATATGCCGACATTGCGCAGCCAGACCAGACGCAGATTGCCATTAAAAACTGCAAGATGTTCCTCAAAAAAGGCGGCGCGTTCTTTCTGGTGGTAAAGGTCCGCAGCATTAGCGCGGCAAAGTCGGCAAAAAAAGTCGTTGCAGAAGAGGCGGACAGGCTGTCGGACTTTGAGATTCTAGATACCATTGACCTTGCGCCGTACCACAAAGAGCACGCCATCATAATATCGAGGTACTAGCCGGTTATACGAAGTATGGGCCTCCAGCTCTTGCGCACAAAGCTCGGCATGGAGCGGTTTTTTGCATAGTATGCGGTTACAAACCTGACGCTTGCAGGATCCGCCGGATACCCGCTGCCAAGGTCGTGGCGCCTCTTGAGCCTTTTGATTGACTTGTCGCGCTCGACCTTTGCCAGTATGGACGCGGCAGACACCACTGCAAACCTCGAGTCGGCGTGGTGGTACGACCTTATGGTGCGGTTCCCCGACATCTGCGAGATCTTTTTCCCGAACCTCCGCGGGTTGACGTCGCACGAGTCCACGTACGAGACGTCAGAGTCGAGCTTGGAGGCGACTAGCGCCATGTATCTTGCCTCCAAGTCGTTGAGGCCGTGCCTCCTCACGCTGGCATCAATGGAGCGGGGCGGTATCCTTGCAATGTAATGGCCGTCTGCAATGGAGAGTATCTCGTGGTATAGCCGCTCCCGGGATGCAGGGGTGAGCTTTTTAGAGTCGCGCACGCCGATGGAGGCGAGTCTCTTGAGCTTGGATCTTCTGACAGAGACGCCGGCAATTACCAGCGGCCCGAGCATCGAGCCGCGCCCGGCATCGTCGATTCCGCAGACGCTCACAGACTGCGTCGCCGGCATAGACGTTTAAACCGTGTCATGGGCAAAGACAGAGTTGAAAGGGTGCAAGGAGATAGTCGAGGGCGCAACAAAAATGCTCGTACCTGCGGAATCCCTGACGGGCGAGGCCCCGCCCCGGAGGCCCGCATTCTTTAATCCGAGGGCAGCAGTGACGCGGGACTATTCCGTGCTGGCGTATGCGGCGCTGCTCGATGGGTTTGAGGGCCCCAGAACCTTGCTTGATGCGATGGCCGGAATCGGCGCAAGGGGGCTGCGTGCCGCAAACGAGTCAGGCGTGGACAGGGTGGTGCTAAATGATCTCAACGGTACTGCAGTAGAGATTGCAAAAGAGTCCGCCGCGCTCAACTCCCTTAAAGGCATCGAGTACTCGCAAGACGACGCGTGTAGGTTTCTCGCAGAGCACTCGGGGCGCGGCAGGAGGGCCGCGATAGTGGACGTGGATCCTTTCGGGTCGCCTGCCGCATATGTGGACTGCGCAGCAAGGTCAGTGATGCACGGCGGGATGCTTGCAGTGACTGCCACCGACTTGCAGGTGCTAAACGGGCTGTGGAACGATGCGTGCCAGAAAAAGTACGGTGGCGTGCCGATACGGGTCCACTACGGGAACGAGGTGGCAATAAGGCTGGTGCTCGGGTGCGTCTGGTCCGTGTGCGCGCGGCTCGGGTCAAATATGAGCCCGCTGTTTGCAGAAAGCGACATGCACTATTACAGGGTCTATGTGCGCATTGAGAAAAAGACCGGCACGGGGGGGCTCGGATACGTCACGCACTGCGACGGGTGCGGGCAGAGGGAGGCAGGCGGCATGGCAGGGTCGTGCAGGCTGTGCGGGTCTGCAGTCAGGGTCGCAGGGCCGCTGTGGACCGGAAAAATGTTTGATTCAGAGTTTGTAAAAAAGATGATCTCAAAGGTTCCCGAGATGACGGTGGACTGTTCGTGCCAAAAGACGCTGGAAAAGTGCCTTGCAGAGGCGGGGATGCCGGGGACATACCACACCATAGACGAGACGGCGTCTCGCGCAAGGACCGGCCCGCCAAAGCTTGCAGACGCGATACAAAGGCTGCGCGAGTCCGGGCATGCGGCTAGCGCCACGTCGCTTGATTCCACCGGGTTCAGGACGGATGCAGACGCGCGCCAGATAGCAGGGGCGCTCTATCCCGTAAAGCCGAGGCAGACATAGTACAGCTCGCTGCTCTGCTTTCTGCTTGCCTTGGGCTTTGTGAGGTTTATCCTAGAGAACTTTTTTGACACATAGTCGCGAAACTCCATAGAGAACTCGCCGTCAAAGACCTTGAATACGGCGTTTCCCTTGTGGGACAGCACGGCATCCATTATCTTGGTGCAGTCATAGTTAAGCGAGATCTGCCTGGCGTGGTCGACTGACCAGGTGCCGCTTACCTGCGGGGAGAGGTCGCAGATTACAGCGTCTGCCTTGCGGCCAAGATGCTCCAGTATCTCGTCGGCAACTGCAACATTGGAGATATCGCCATTGATGATGTGTGCCCCGGGGATCTCATCGACGTACTCCAGATCCACCCCCACCACGCGGCCCTGGTTTCCTGCCATCCTGACTGCCATCTGCGTCCACCCTCCCGGGGCGCATCCCAGATCTGCCACGGAGAATCCCGGGCCGATTATGCGGTACGACTGGTTTAGCTCCTTGAGCTTGAATGCGGCGCGGCTCCTGTACCCCTGCTCGTGCGCGAGCCTCCGGTAGTAGTCCTTTCTTGCGTCATGCAGCTTCATTTTGTCCGCTTCATCTCTACAATTACCCAGTCCTCGATAAGCTGGCACGTCCTCGGGCTTATCTCGCCGTCAAGGGAGCACTTTTGTTCCACGGGGCATACCAGACATGGCGAGTTCTCTATTGACTGGGTGCTGATGGGCGTCTTTTTGAGTATGAGCTTGTACGTCCAGCGGTTCTTTTCGAGGAGCTTTTCGCGCACGATGGTGCCGTTTCTCTCAAGCTTTAGAGCAAGGCGCGAGCCGTCGCGGTTTGTTATCTTGAGCCGCTTCCACAGTATTCCTTGGAGCATGCCGCCGGACTCGTGGCTTGCAAGTATGTCGCAGACCTTGTTTGTGAGCCTGTCCATGTCGACCTTTTCTATCTGAAAGTTTTCAATCTCCGCGTCTGAGAGCTCCTCTTCGAGCTGCTCCTCAAGTGTCTTTTCGGCCTCTTTTTTTGCGGCTGCAAGCTCTGCCTTTGTCGGCTTTTTTTCTGGCTTGGCTTTCTTTTTGGGCTCTGCTTTTTTTGCCGGCTTTTTGGGGATCTTTTTTACGCTCTTTTTTGCATTGAGCTTTGTCTTTTTGGGCTTGGTCTCGGGTTTTTTTGGATCCTGCTTTTTGGATCCGGGCTTTTTCTTTTTTCCTTCTGAATCTGGTGTCTTCTTTTTGTCTTTGGAGTCTGGTGTCTTCTTTTTGTCTTTGGTATTCAGAGGCTTCTTTTTGTCTTTGGTATCTGGTGTCTTCTTTTTGTCCTTGGTATTCAGAGGCTTCTTTTTGTCTTTGGTATCTGGTGTCTTCTTTTTGTCCTTGGAGTCTAGAATCTTCTTTTGCCGCTTTAGCTTTTCAAGCTCCTCCTTTATCTTTGCCATCTTTGCCGTCTTTTCTTCTAGA
>RHFB01000046.1 GCA_003724285.1 Nitrosopumilus sp. H13
TGGCTCATATTTTTGCTTGCAGACATGTCACGCCTTAAGGGGATGTGTATCAGACTGGCCTCCCCGCTGGTTAGAAATCGAGCAGCGCCAACTAGGATGGATGTGACATTTGTCGGCCTGTTAGTGGCCACGGGAGCCTCAGTCATGTACCTTCTTACGTGGATACCATAGGCATGGTTTTGATCTTGGAATGTCTCTTTGGATGTCTAACTTGGCAGAGCTATATTTCCGACTGGATTTTTACAAAATTAGGCAACCCAGTAGTTCTTGATCTTTGAATCTGGAGATCACTACATCTTTGACCACTATTCAGGCCGTACCATATAGATTGGCCAGAGTAGCGTATGAGACTGGTCAATCCGGCACAACTGGCATCTCGATTTCAGGTCTGTGCCCGATGCCTTGATCATATCTAGATCGTCAAACCATGCCAAAATCATGCAAGGGTTGAATATGTCTCCAGAAGGCTTGATGTTTTGCACATGGTCTACACGACTACACGTTTCATAGACTTGTTAAAGATTGATCCAAAAACCTATCATTGGTTCCCTACAGTATAGTTTACCTGTATTTGCCAGATATACAATCCAGACATTCATGAAAGACCACCCACTATAGGTATATCTTCTGGATTGCCGTACACACGTTCTTGTACAAACAACGGCTTGCCGGTAACAGCATCAATATAGGCCCAATAATGGTTATAAAGATCATGACCAACATCAATTTGATGTGGCACCGTACACGAGCCAGAATAAGTTACATACATTGGTCTTCCATCTATGATTCTGAATTCAATACCTTGAACTATAGACCGGTCATAATATTTGATTTTACAATCAGGTCCCTGAAGTTCCTCGCTTAGTACGGCATATGACCTGGCGCTTATTTTTGCAAGATCTCGTGGGATCAAGTCATACTTTTCTATATCGCTGATCCAGCTGCCAATAACTATGTATGTGAAGAACGGAGTAAAGTCAAAGGTAATGCTATGAAGGTAGACACCCTCTCCGTTTAATTTCTGCCAGAACCCATAGTTAACTCTATCTGGAAAGTCTTCATCAGGCGGCTCATCTGTCAGGTCTAAAATTTCTGTTTCATCGGGCTCTACTCCCAGCTCGGCTAGCATTTTGTAAACAAATTCCTCTGTCTCGGAGGGATGGATTTTATCTTTTAGTGTGTATGTAGTGTGTTCACTTCCTGAATTTTTGTATATATTGATGCCACCTATACGCTCAGTGATAAATTTGTCATAATTGCCATCAACAGTTCTTGTTTCAATTATTTTGTCATTGGCCACGGATGTGATTAGCTGTGCAAACTCGTATGTGTCTGTGGGAGACATCTTTAGATCATAGTCGTAGGTGTCGTCCTGCGGTATTGCATCTGTAAAGTTAAGAATGTGATCAGCATTAGTCTTGAATATGATCACTTCTGTAACGCGATCCTCTTCAGGGATGTTTATCTCCCCGGTGTTCAAAGTCTGCTTGGATTCCTCGCTGACTGTAGAGTTTGAAGATATGTCTGAATCATCCGTGACTGCAGGCTTGTCAGCATCTTTGGGCATTGCATCTGCAGGCTTGTCAGCATCTTTGGGCATTGCATCTACAGGCTTGTCAGCATCTGCCTTGTCCATAACCTGCGGCACCAAGACAAATCCGCGCTGCATCAGTTTTTTGACAGATGGCTCCCAGACGCACGCAGGCGTGCCGCGCGGCGATTCCAGCAATATTTTTTCATCCGTGCATTGTATCTCCTCTAGTGGTATGCCTGACTCGAGCTGGACATGTGGGGAGAGGGCGTAAACCTCGGGAGATACTACAAGCAGAGATACTGCAACAGCCAGCAATATGGCCACGTGTATGGTGTTTGGCAACACACATTCTTGTACCGGTACTATAAAAGAACGAGGAATCTTTGTTCAGATCGTTCTTTAGTGTTGGGACAAAATAGACCCTGCAATGACATTGTACTTGTTAAAAATTTATCCAAAAACCCGTCATTGGCTTCCTATAGTTTGCCCGTATCTGCCCAGCACGCTATGACCTACCGGAGTCTCCGTGCCACGGCTACCGCATCCCTGCTTTCCTCCACGTTGTGGGTGCGAATCACGTCTGCGCCATGAATCACAGATGCCGCCTCTGCCGCAAGTGATCCTGCAAGCCGGTCTCCGGGATCCTTGCCCAGTATCGCGCCAAGAAACGACTTGTTTGAGACAGACACCATCACCGGATGATTCCCAAGGGAGCCTATCTTTTTGATCGCAGACAGATCCCTGCTTGTCCAGTCGGACTTGATTCTGGTATAGTACGGCCCCCTGCCGCCCTTCCTAAAGAACCCGATGGCCGGATCCAGCACTATTCCCGACGCGCCGGACTTGTCTGCAATGCGGACGCTCTCCCTGAGCAGTCTTCTGGTGGTCGCCACACCCGCAGACACGATCCCGGGATCGTATGCGCACAGTATTACAGAGGGGGAAAACTCGGAGACTGCGTGCCGCATGGATTCATCGTGCTTTAATCCCGTAACATCGTTAATAATCTCGACTCCCTGCTCTAGCGCGGCCCTTGCCACGCCGCCCCTGCACGTGTCAACTGATATTGGAAGGTTTGTCGCATTCTGGATTATCTTGACGGCGCCAAGTATCCTCCGGGTCTCTGTCTTTTCAGACACCCCGGTGGAGAGATACGGCGCAGTGGACATGCCCCCCACGTCTATAAAGTCGGCACCCCCGTCCTCCATGCGCCCTGCCGCGTCCCGGATGCTCCGCTTTGTAGAGGCGACTGACTTTTTGTAAAACGACTCTGGGCTGGCGTTGAGAATCCCCATTATGCGCACCGGGCTGCCGCCACCCACCCTTACACCCCCTATCTGAGCCACATGGTTTATCAAAAACCTAGGCAATTTGAGTTATATGACAATACGCGGCTGGCAGGGGCAGTACAGCAAGATCCTAGGCGAGTTCGGATACAGCAAGAAGAGGGACGCCGAGTCTGCCAGGCTGCTTGACTCCATCATAGTGCCAAACGGCGCAAAGGAGATGATTGCAGGGATGGTACGCGGGGCAGCGGTGCTTGTGATAGGCGCAGGGCCGTCACTTTCTGCTGCAATGCCTGCAATCCGGGATCTGGATGCGGTAAAGATAGCGGCCGGAAGCTCTGTCCGGGCGCTGGTACAAAACGGCATCATGCCTGAGATCATCGTGACTGACCTTGACGGGGATCTAGGGCCGCTTGAGGGCCTTGCAAAAGAGTCAGTCATCGTAGTGCATGCGCACGGGGACAACATGGGGCGCCTGGCGCTTGCAAAAAGATTCAAGAGATGCGTGGGCACGTCCCAGTCTGGCGCGCACGGCGGAATTGAAAACTATGGCGGCTTTACGGACGGGGACAGGGCTGTCTTTCTTGCGCACCACTACGGCGCCGCCAGGATAGCCCTGCTCGGCATGGACTTTGGCTCTAGGATAGGCAGGCACTCTGACACGCGGAGATCCGAGCGCCCCACAAAACTCAAAAAGCTAAAAAAAGGCAGGCAGCTGCTCGAATGGCTTGCAACAATTACAAAGTCAGAGCTCTACACCACGTCAGGCCAGATAGCCGGGTTTGAGAGAATCACATACAGAAAGCTTGCCGGCATACTAGAATGAGTTTAATACCCAGCCTGCGTCTGTCAGATTATGGGGTTCTCCGAGGAGCAGATAAGGGACATTGTATCCATCAAGGAGAACATCATAAGCCAGATCTCGCAGCACCAGTCGGAGATGGACATGCTTGAAAAAAACCTTGCAGTACTTGACGAGGTGCTAAAGGGATCCAGCTTTTCTAGGGCATCCAGGCTTGAAAGGACAGAACCGGCAGTCGCCGCAGAGCCTGCAGGCGCCATACCAATACGGCGCGAGGGCGACGGGGGGCTCATTGCAAACGCCCATGTCACCCAGGATCACGTATCCGTCGTGATTAATGACGGGATACACATAAGCGAGGAGGTTCCCCCGTTCAAGTCGTTTTTTATAGACAGGATAATCGGGGAGATGAGAAAAAAAGACGACGAGGAGGTCCAAGACGGCAGGCTTCAAAAAGAGTCGGCAATCGAATGTACCATAAACAAAAAGGGCCCCGACATTGCCGAGATCATCATCAAAAACTATAGAAAAAAGGAGAGGGCCGACGAGCTAGTCAGCAGCGCCGGCTGGTCCCTAAGGCGGATGCTCGAAAAGGTCGGAAGCTGAGATGGACAAGATTCTGGTGCTGGACTTTGGCTCGCAATACAGCCATCTTATCTGCAGGCGGATCCGGGAGTTCTCCGTGTATGCAGAGCTGGTCCCCTTTGATATCGGCAGTGACGAGATAAAAAGGCACGATCCCAGGGGAATAGTCCTTTCTGGCGGCCCCTCCAGCGTGTATGATAGTGCGGCTCCGCGCCCAGACGGCGGAGTCTTTGATTCGGGCCTGCCGCTTCTTGGCATCTGCTACGGCCACCAGCTCATAGTGGACAGGTTTGGCGGCAGGGTAAAGCGCGCAAACAAAGAGTACGGCTCGTCTGCGCTCTCGATAGATGATGATGCAGACCTCCTAAGCGGCGTCGGCGGCTCGGTCAGGGCCTGGATGAGCCACGGTGACGAGGCAGAAGAGATACCCGACGGATTCAAGGTGATAGGCCACACGGACAGCTCAAAGGCTGCCGCAATAGCAATGAGGGACAGGCCCGTCTATGGGATCCAGTTCCATCCAGAAGTGGCGCACACAGAGCGCGGCTCTGAGATACTGGAGAACTTTGTGGTAAAGATATGCAAGGCAAGACAGGACTGGACCATGGAGGGGTTTATAGAATCCGCAGTGGAGAAGATCTCAAAGATAGACGGCGGCGTGCTGTGCGGCGTGAGCGGCGGCATCGACTCGACTGTGGCCGCCCTGCTCATACACAGGGCCGTGGGGGACAGGTTAAAGTGCGTCTTTGTGGACAACGGCCTGCTGCGGCACGGCGAGCGCGGGGAGATAGAGGCAATGTTCCGGGACAACTTTGGGGTGGACTTTTCCACAGTCGATGCAGCAGACGAGTTTCTTGGCAGGCTAGGCGGCGTGACGGATCCGGAGAAGAAGAGAAAAGTTGTGGGCGAGGAGTTTGTCCGCGTCTTTTCAGAGTTTGCAAAAAAAAACGGCCCGTTTGCATGGCTTGCGCAGGGCACGCTGTATCCTGACGTGATAGAGAGCGGGGTCTCAAAGGGGCCTGCATCAGTGATAAAGTCGCACCACAATGTAGGCGGCCTTCCCGACTGGCTGAACCTCGACGTGCTCGAGCCGCTGCGCGAGCTGTACAAGGACGAGGTCAGGAGGATTGCCGGGCTGCTCGGGGTGCCAGAGCGGCTCCTCAAGAGGCACCCGTTTCCGGGGCCGGGCCTGGCAGTCAGGATAATGGGGGAGGTGACGCGCGAAAAGCTGCAGATAGCCAGGACCGCAGGCCAGATAGTGGAAGACGAGATCGCAAAGGCAGGCCTGTACGACAAGGTGTGGCAGGCGTATGCGGCAGTAGGCGATGACAGGGCCGTAGGCGTGGTAGGTGATGAGCGGAGGTATGGAAATGTTGTAATAGTGCGGGCCGTAGACTCTATTGACGCAATGACGGCAGACTGGACGAGGCTCCCGCACGAACTTTTGGAGAGAATCAGCAACAGGATTACAAACGAGATAGAGGATGTAACATGGGTGACGTACGCCATATCCAGCAAGCCGCCGTCGACCATAGAGCCGCAGTGATGAACATGGATTACGACAAGCTCTGCGACGACATACTCGGATGCGACGCAAAGATAAGGTATGTGGGCGTATACGACTATGGCGAGCTGCACGACAAGATGCAAAAAGGCTCAGAAAACCTGCTTTCAAGGGAGGAGACAGAGCTGTCACTATCCCAGGCAGTCTACAGGTGGTCCACGCGGAAAAAGACCACCGAGAAGATAGGCAAGCCCGTCTTTGCGCTTGCAAAGTATGAAAAGATCTACCGCATCACGTTTCCAATCGGCGGGGCCGGGCTTGTGCTGATAAGCACGGAGCTTGACGCAGACGTGATGGGCATAATTGACAAGGTCGTCGCAGTCAAGGGCCGGCACTGAGCAGGCACGCGCCTATCACCCCTGCAGAGTCGCCAAGCTTGTTCTGGACTATCGGCGTGTCTGCAATGTCAGAAAAGACGCGCATGCGCACGGACTCTGCGCCCTCTGTGTACAAAAAGCCGATGTTTGAGAGGCCTCCTCCCAGCACCACTATGTCCGGATCCAGTATGTTTATCACGTCTGCAAGGCCGTATCCAAAGTTTTCGAGAAATTCCGACTTCCAGGAACTCGTGCGGGCATTTTGTGACTCTAGTATCTCCGGGAGCCCTTGCGACTCGCCTGCAAGCTCCCTCCAGCGCGCCTCGAGCGCGGGCCCGCTTATGTACGCCTCGACGCAGCCGCGCTTGCCGCAGTAGCACCGGTTTCCGCCCCGGTGCAGCGTGTGGTGCCCCCATTCCCCTGCAACGTCTGCCCTGCCGCGGTATATCCTCCCGTCCATCACGATTCCGCCGCCCACTCCGGTGCCCATTATCACGCCAAACACCGTGCCATACCCGGCGGCGGCCCCCATCTGAGCCTCTGCAAGCGCAAAGCAGTTGGCATCGTTTTCAAGCAGTATCTTCCTGCCCAGCCTTGCCTCAAGATCCTCCTTTAGCGAGCGTCCTGCCAGACACTGCGTATTGCTGTTCTTTATCAGGCCCGATTTCTTAGACACTGATCCCGGGGCGCACACGCCCAGTGAAAACCCGTCTGCGCCCCCCGCCATCTCGGACACCAAGGACTCTATCACGTCGATTATTTCCTGATACTGCACAGGCGTTGGAACGCGCCTTTTTCTAATCACGCCAAAGTCGTCATCAAGCGCGACTGCCTCTGTCTTTGTACCGCCCAGATCAACGCCTATCTTCATTGCAAAAAACTTAGCCCATCGGGGGCGGACCGCCGCCTCCGGGAGCTCCAGACGTGGCAATCACGTCATCAATCCTGAGAATCATGCATGCGGCCTCTGTAGCCGACTTTATGATCTGCTCCTTTACTGCTATCGGCTCTACGACATCGTTTGCAAACATGTCTGCAATCTGCGTATTTCTCGCGTCGATTCCGGTCCACTTGTGTCCCTGGTTTTGCTTTGCGCGCAGGTTTGCCATCGTGTCGATTGGATCCATCCCTGCGTTCTCTGCAATGGTAAGCGGGATCGTCTCTAGGGCCTCGGCGTACTTTTTTATCGCAAGCTGCTCGCGCCCGTCAAAGTGATCCGCCCAGTCCTTTAGCTGCGAGGCTGCAAACGACTCTGGAGCCCCGCCGCCTGCCACTATCTCTGGCTTTTCAATCACGTCTTTTACCACCATGAGCGCGTCATGAATCGAGCGGTCTACCTCGTCGATCACCCTCTGCGAGCCGCCCCGGATCAATAGCGTGACTGACTGGGGGTGCTTGCATCCCTCTACGAACACCCACTTGTCAGACTCTACCTTTTTCTGATGAACCAGATTCGCGTGTCCCAGGTCGCCTTCTGCGAGGTCGTCAAGGTTGCTGATCACCCGTCCGTCCGTGGCCTTTGCAAGCTTTATCATGTCGCTCTCCTTTACCCTGCGCACGGCCAGAATGCCGTGCTTTGCAAGATAGTGCTGTGCAATGTCGTCTATTCCCTTTTGGCACACAAGCACCGTGACCCCCGAGTCATGAAGCTTGTCTACCATTCCCTTTAGCATGCGGTTCTCCTCTTCGAGGAACATTTGCATCTGCGTCGGGTCTGTAATCCTAATCTCCGAGCTCATCTCCGTCTTTTCAATCTCCAGTGCAGAGTTTACTAGAGCAATCTTTGCCTTTTCAATCCTGGTCGGCATTCCGCTGTGAACTATCTCCTTGTCAAGTACTATTCCCTTTATCACCTGCGTGTCCTGTATGGAGCCGCCGGCCTTTTTCTCCACCTTTACGTTCTCCAGATCCACCGTATAGTCATCGCCCTTTTTTGTGGCAATGCCCAGTACGGCATCGACTACTATCTTTGAGAGGGACCCGCTGTCCTCAGATATCAGCTTTGACTGCATGCTGGTGGTGGCAATCTTGTAAAGCGACTCCTTGTCGTCAGGCAGGATCTTTTTTGAGAGCTGTGAATAAATTTCAAGCGTCTTTTCTGCGGCCTTTTGATACCCCTCCACCACGGTGGAGGAATGGACCTCTTTTTTGAGCAGGTCTTCTGCCTTTGCAAGCAGAGCCCCTCCAAACACCACAGAAGACGTGGTTCCGTCTCCCACCTCGTTGTCTACCGTCTTTGATATCTCCACTATCATCTTTGCTGCAGGGTGCTGCACGTCAATCTCCTTTAGTATGGTAGCCCCGTCGTTTGTAATTGTGACGTCGCCTAGCGAGTCTACAAGCATCTTGTCAAGCCCTCTGGGTCCGAGGCTGCTTTTTACCAGATCTGCGACCATTTTTGCGGCTGCAATGTTGTTATGCTGGGCATCCTTGCCCTTTTGCTGCAGGGCGCTCTCCTTTAGAACCAAGACTGGCCCGTTTGGACCCTGTTGTATTGATGCCATTTGGATCCAGTCCCCTAAACCCCCCTTTTTAGTATTTCTTACTCAAACGGCCGGACATATTTGCGCCTCTTGACGTCGACTATTCCGCTAGAGAGAATCCTTATTGATGGCAGGGCCAGAAACGGCAGGAACAGGGGGATCATGTGCGGCCTTGGGAACCTGCAGCCCGAGTCCCCAAGCGCGGCAGTGACCCCCTCAAAGTCCTCAGACACCCTCTCAAACGTGCGGGCAGACACGATTCCTGCAATCTGCAGGGGCATTGATGCTGCCACCCTGCCTGACTTTACCACCACAAGGCCGCCCTGGTTTTTTATCAGATGGTTTGCCGCCACTGCCATGTCAGAGTCGTCTGAGCCGATCACCACCATGTCCCCCTCGTGAAAGCACCAGGTGGATGCAAACGCACCAATCTCTGCTCCAAAGTTCTCAAGGAATCCTACCGTGCTCTTGCCAGTAGAGCCGATCCGGTCAAAGGAGGCCACCTTCCACACGTCAGAGTCAGGCGAGGCCTGCACCAGGCCGTCGCGCGTCCCAAGCTGTGCAGAACCGGGCTGCGTGATTATCTCCGTCTGCAGGCGTATGGTGTTTGCAGTGACCAGGCGCTTTTTTGTCCGCACCTCAAAGTCTCCTGCAGAAAACCTGCCCAGCTTGACCGTTTTTTTAAGCCATGGAGCAGCGGCCCTCCTTCTAGGACGGGCTGTGATCTTTTTTCCAGACACTACAACCCTGCCCCCCACCAGCACCGTCTCCGGCCGGAACGACTCTTCAAATATTACAATGTCTGCAAGCTTGCCCGGGGCAATTCCCCCAAGATCCCGGTCCATGCGGTAATAGTCAAACACGTTGCGCGATGCCATGGCAGCCGCATCTGCCGGTTCCAGTCCGAGCCGGACTGATTCGCGGAGGCAGTAGTCAATGTGCCCGTATCTTGCAAGATCCAGCGGATCGATTCCGTCAGAGCAGAACATCAGGCGGTCCCTGTACGTTTTGTGCGAGATTACCTTTGGTATTATCCCTGCGAGATCCCGGCGTATCGAGCCCTCCCGTATCATCACCCACATTCCAAGGCGCAGCCGCTCTAGCACCTGCTCGAAATTTATCGGCTCGTGGCAGGAGAGTATCCCGGACGAGACGTACGCGTTTAGCTTTTTCTCGCCAATGCCTGCAGTGTGCCCGTTTATGATACAGTCAGCATTGAGCATCTCCCGGAGCGACCCCATGGTGGCCGGGTCGCGCGACGTCACCTTTGTCCACGAGAACACCTCGCCGAGCCCCAGCACGCGTGGGTGCCTGGCAGCCGATCTCTGCTGCCTTGCAGAGAGGCTCCTGCAGTTGCTGAATTTCGGATCCACCGGGATGCCCCCCGGGATAGTCTGGAATATGCGCACAGGCAGGCCCTCGCAGAGCTTGAGAAACTCGCAAAAGCCCGCATACCCCGCAATGCCCGTCATGTCTATAGGGTCAGAAAAGAGCGAGGTGACCCCGCACAAGAGCGCCTGCCTTGCAAACTCGTAGGGCGTTACAAACTGGTCAATGTGTATGTGCGGATCTGCAAGGCCCGGGCCCACATGCCTGTCCCCGGCGTCGATCACTCTGGTGGCAGGTCCTGCCGCGTGGGATGCATCCGGTCCGACGTATGCTATCCTGTCCCCGGATATGGCAATCTGCGTGCCGGGGATCGTCTCGCCGGTATATACTGAGAGCAGGCGGCAGTTCTTGAGAATCAGGGACGCCTTTTTGCCGCCCGTTGCTACAGAGTTGAGCCGGGAGATGGAACCTGCAAGATCCGAATGCACGGTATGTGATCGGGCATGCTCCTATAAATTCAATGCTTAAATTACGGTGGGGAAGGGTCTGTTGGTATGAACATTCCAAAGGTGATCAGGAAATACTGCGCCAAGTGCAAGACCCACACGGAGCAAAAGGTGTCGATTTACAAGGCCGGAAAAAGGCGCGGCTCTGCAAGGGGCGAGCGCAGACACGCCGAGCGAAAGCGCGGATACGGCGGGCAAAAGTTTCCAAAGCTTGCCAAGCCTGCAAAGGTGACAAAAAAGGTCACCCCCATAATGACGTGTACCGTATGTAAGAAAAAATACAACAAGACTGGAATCAGGATCAAAAAGTTCGAGCTGGTGTCCGCATGAAAAAGGATCACATCGAGATTCCCCAGCCGTCCAGCAAGTTTCAGATGGTAAAGTGCGGCGAGTGCGGCGAGACGCAGGTGGTGTACTCGCACGCGTCAACCCAGGTCGCGTGCAACTCTTGCGGCAACACGCTTGCAGAGCCGACCGGCTCAAAGGCAAAGATAAACGGCGAAGTCCTAGAGAGCGCAGAGTAGCTCGTAATCGCGCCTCGTGTTGAGATTGAATGCAACCCTCCTGTCGTCAATTACCACATGGCGCTCCTCCACCATGCCAGGCGAGGACACCTTTGAAGAGTTGACAAGCGAGGCCCCCGTGTGGCAGCACCCGCCCCCGGCAGGCGGCCCCGGCTCTATCTGCTGGGATCTCAGGAATCCAAGGGTGGCCACCATTCCCGTCCATGCGTAGCCGTCATAGTGCGATGCAATCTTGCGCACCATCTCGCCGTCTAGCAGCGGCATGTCCCCTGACACGGCAAGAACCGCCCCCTCCACCTGCCGCAGCGCATAGTAGAGATCCTCCACATATCCGGCTCCGGAAGAGTCGACTGTCCTGACGCCGCTGTCTTGGAGGAGCCTTTTTGTGCGCGGCGAGTTGGGGCTAGTCACTGCCAGCACCTCCTCAATGCAGCCAGAGTCGCGCAGCGAGTCAACTACGCGCATCACCACGGGCTTTGCATACAAGAGCATCAGCTTTTCGTCCTTTGAACCCATGCGCGTCCCCCTGCCGCCTGCCATCACCATACCAATCATACCGAGACGAACACCACCAGTGATGCAAGCCTTGCAAGCTCGTTTGTGGCTCCAAGCACGTCGCCTGTAATGCCGCCAAAGCTGCGGGCAGATATCCCCAAGAGAAGAATTACAAGTATCATGCTGGCGGCAAGCATCAAGAGTCCCGCGGCACCCCCGAGTCCCACTACCAGTATTAGCGTGATTGCAGCGGCTACGGCAAGCTTTTTTCTGTCCCTCATGGCACTAGCAAACGGCGAGTTGGAGCCCGGAGCCGCCGGGCTGCCAAGGGATGCCATCAGTACCATTGCAAACTTTGCAAGCACCTCGCTTATCAGCAGGGCCCGGAACAGGTCCGTCCCGCCTGCAAGGGATATGGCAATTATCAGCCCCACCATATACAGCACAATCCCCACTGTTCCCGCAGAGCCGGTAGAGACGTCCTTCATTGCCGCAAGCTTTCTGCTCTTGTTTCCGCGCACCATGAGGCCGTCTGCAAAGTCCGCCAGGCCGTCGGCGTGGTGTATCCCGGTAAGTATCGCAATGGATGCGGCCACCAAAAGCCCCACAATCAGCGGATCGACTGCAAGCGACAGCCCGAAGCCGAGCGCCCCCACAACCAACCCAATTGCAATGCCTGCGACCGGGAACAGATACATGTTCTTTGCAATGTTTTCAAGCGTCGCATCAGATGACGGAATTATCGTAAGAAACGAGAATACAGAGCCTATTCCCCTAAGCATGCACGTACCACCCCGCAAGATACAGCGCCGCGATTATGGGGATCGCCACCATTCCAAGGAACAGCGCAGACGTGAGTCTCATCATGCGTATGGCCTCGCGCACGTGGCGCACCGTCGGCTCTACGGCCCCGCCGTCGAGCGCATAGCAGCCGGTCTTTTCAAGCCGTGTCTGCAGCGCGCCTGCGAGTGCCGCCATCGGATAGCCGGCGTTTGGACTCTGCGTGTTGCGGCCGTCGCGCAGCATTGTCTTGTACGAGCCCCGCCAGTCGTTTTGCAGCAGCGCCGCAGATACGATCATTACGAGGCCTGTGAGCCGCGACGGGACATAGTTGAGCACGGTGTCGCACTTGGCGGCAAACCATCCCACGTCCCTGAATATGGGGGTCTTGTACCCTATCATCGAGTCTGCCGTGTTTACCACCCTGTATGCAAACGCCCCGGGCAGCCCTAGCAGCGCATAGTAGAACATGGGTCCTGTGACTCCGTCAGTCGTGTTCTCGCTAATGCTCTCAAGCACCCCGGAGATAATCTTTCTCTGATCAAGGCCCGCGGTGCTTCGCTTTACTATGCAAGAAAGGCTGGCCCTTGCCGACTCTAGATCGCCGCGCTCTACATGGCACACCACGTCCAGGGCGTGCCGCTCCATGCCCCGTACTGCAATGGTCGTCTTGAAGAGTATCACCCCCGTAATGGCTCCCAGCACCACGCCTGCTGCCACGGCTTCAAGCGCCATGTCAAGCGCCACAAGCGGAACTACTACTACAGACACGGCTGTTATTACCACGAGCACGCCGCCGGGCTTTTCAAGGGAACGGGTGCGTTTTGCAAGCGGCACCAGCAGGGCAATCAGGGAGCCGATCCACGCGGTGGGATGGTACCTGCTCTTTGGATCGCCCAGCGCAATATCAAGTACCAGCGCAAGCGATACGATCACCGCCTCGATCATATCATCGCCTCTATCTTTTTCATGTCCAGGTTTTCCCTTGCAGTCTCTGCCAGCCTGTCAATCTCCCTGTCAATCTTTGGCGTGTGACGGCCGTTCCACGTGGCATGTCCTGCACCAAGAGAGTCTTCTTCTGGCAGATTTATCTTTATCATGGGTATGACCCCGAGTACCGGAATTTTCGTGATGCGCCGGAGCTTGCGGATTCCGGGCTCTAGGATCCCGGGATCTCCGCGGAACTTGTTGAGTACAAACCCCCGCACCATCTTTTGGTACTTTTTTTCAATGAGCGACATGGTTCCTGTCAGGCTTGCAAACGAGCCGCCCCTCTCAATGTCAGATACCAAAAGTACGGGGGCGCGTGCCATCTCTGCAATGCGCATGTTTGCAATGTCGTATCTCTGCAGATTTATCTCTGCAGGGCTGCCTGCGCCCTCTATTATTAGCAGGTCGTGATCCAGGCGTGACATGGCGCCGGATATCTCCTCTAGGAGGGAGCCGGCGAATTCATAGTAATCCCTGGCGCGCATCTTTTTGCGGTATCTTCCCCCCACGTACACGGCGCTGGTGTCCTCGCCTAGCGGCTTGAGCAGCACGGGGTTGAGATCAGGCGTGATCTCGCAGCGCGCGGCTAGCGCCTGGATTGCCTGGGCCCTAGATATCTCAAAGCCTTTTCCCTTGTAGGCAAAGTTTGACATGTTCTGCGACTTGAAGGGGGCCACGTCATAGCCCATGTCCGAGAAAATGCGGCACAGCGCGGCCACCAGCACGGTCTTGCCTGCCCCGGAGGAGGTCCCCTGCACCATCAGCGCCCTCATGCGACTGCCTCCAGCGCCCGCAGCAGCAGCAGGTTCTCCCGGCGGGTCCTCACTGCCACCCGGATGTAGTTGCTCCCGAGGCCGCGAAAGTTGCCGCAGTCGCGCACAAGCACGCCGCGCCGCAGCAGTTTTTTCTGGAGCCGGGCAGAGTCCTGCCTCGTCCTTACCAGTACAAAGTTTGCAAAGGAGGGGCTGCATTGAATCCCCGGTATCTGTGACATCTTGTTCCTGAGAAACTCCGACTCTGTCCTTATTATTTTTCTTGATCTCTGAAGATGCCGCCTGTCTTTTACTGCGGCAATTCCCGCCTCTTGCGCCATGCAGCTGATGCTCCAGGGGATCTTTACGTTCCGGAGTATGCGCACCGTCTCCTTTGAGGCGGCGGCATATCCGACCCGGACTCCTGCGAGTCCAAAGGACTTTGTGAGCGAGCGCAGCACGAGGAGGTTCTCGCGTCTTTTTACCATGGATATGACCGACTCTTCGGGGTTTTGCGTCAGCTCGATAAAGCACTCGTCTGCAAACACCATGCACGACCGTGCCGAGGCGGCGGCGACTATCCGGGACATCTGCTTTTTTGAGATCATCGAGCCTGTCGGGTTGTTCGGGTTGCAGACAAATACGCAGCCGTCTTTTGGAATCCGGGACACGAACCTGTCTAGATCGTCTGCAAGGTTCATCGTCTTGAAGAACGAGACGCGGCATCCGGCAAGACGTGATGCCGCCTCGTACTCGGCAAACGTGGGGACCGGAACAAGCACGCGCCTGCCCGGGACGAGGGCGCTGCAAAAGTTGTAGATTATCTCTGCTGCCCCGTTGCCTGCAAGTATGTTGGCCCTGCCAAGTCCCGTATACCTTGCAAGCGCAGAGACGAGATCCAAAGAGCCCGCATCGGGGTACTCGGCAGCCCTCCCAAGCCCCCTCCTGAGCGCAGACACTGCCGAGTCCGGGATGCCTGCCGGGTTGATATTTGAGCTAAAGTCGACTATGTGGGGATCCCGGATCCCCATCGAGTGCCTGCCCCCGTGGGATACGGGGGTGTGGGACGCGTGCGCCAGATTCACAACATCAGGTGGCGGTGCAATATAGTATATCTTTTGGTTGCCAAAAACGGTTTAATTTAGGGCGATCAGAACAACACACCATGGAAAAAAAGAGGGTCGCGATAATAGGGGTGACTGGCGCTGTGGGACAGGAGTTTGTCCAGTCGCTTGAGGGGCATCCGTGGTTTGAGGTGACCCAGATTGCGGCATCGGAGCGCTCTGCAGGCAAGAACTATCTTGACGCGATAAGGGATCCCGGGGGCATAGTGGCGTGGGGCGTCGACGGCGAGATTCCCGAATATATCAAGTCGATGGATGTGCGCAGGATAGACGAGCTTGACGTCTCGCAGCTGGATCTGGTGTTTTCGGCAGTAGAGTCAGTCGCCGCAAGGGACATTGAGACTAGCATGGCGGCCAGTCTGCCGGTGATATCCACCAGCTCTGCATACAGGTATGAGGAGGACGTCCCGATACTGATTCCCGGGATAAACGACGAGCAGGCAGAGCTGCTAGAGGTGCAAAAAAAGAACCGCAACTGGAAGGGGTGGGTCGCCCCGCTGCCAAACTGCACGACTACGGGGCTTGCGATAACTCTGAAACCGCTGCTTGAAAAGTACGGCGCAAAAAAGGTCATGATGACTTCGATGCAGGCGATCTCAGGCGGAGGCAAGTCCGGCGTATCTGCGATGGGAATAATGGATAACATACTGCCGTTCATACAAAACGAGGAGAAAAAGGTGAGAATAGAGACAAAAAAGATACTTGGCAAGCTGGAGGGCCAGAAGATAGTGGATGCAGACATACAGGTCAGCAGCACGTGCACCAGGGTCCCGGTGATAGACGGGCACACAGAGTCCGTGTTTGTAGAGACGGCAACAGATATCGATCCTGCAAAGGCAAAGGAGCTCTATGACTCTTACAACAAGACCATATCAGTGGAGGGGCTCCCGTCTGCACCCGAGAAATATTACGCGTTCCACGAGGATCCCACCAGGCCCCAGCCAAGGATGGAGAGGACAGTCGGCGGCGGCATGACTACGACCATAGGACGCGTGGAAAAGCTGGATATTTTTGAGAACGGCCTCAAGTACGTGCTGTTCTCACACAACAAAAAGATGGGCTCTGCAAAGGGGGCCGTGCTGCTAGCAGAGATGCTGTACAAAAAAGGCAAGATCTAGGAGATTTCTTGTAATTCTTACCATAATAACTTTATAAGAACCAAAAATCTAGATCGACACGGGTGTTTTAGACGAAGATAGACGAGCTTGATCTGCAGATTCTCTCAGAGCTCTCAAATGACGCGTCGATCTCTGTTCCGCGCCTTTCTGAGAAGATAAAGGTGAACTCGTCCGTGATATACTCGCGCATAAAGCGGCTTACAAAGAGGAGGATCATCGAGCGGTTTACAATAGTGGTAAATGATGCCGAGCTTGGCTACGGGGTAAAGGCGCTCACCGGCATCAACATGGATACGAAAAAGCGCGACCACATAATAGAGGAGCTCTTCAAGATAGGGGGCGTCCGGGAGGTGGCAGAGGTTACTGGCAGGTTTGACATACTAGTCACAATGTACTCCAAATCGCTTGATCAGATGCACAAGATGGTTTCAGAGAGGATAGGCAGGATAGAGGGGGTGCAGTCCTCAGAGTCGTTCATCGAGATGAAGTCGCGCACAAAGGCAATGCCATATATGTCCTCAGAGGACGGTGAGTAGTGTTGCAGAGGCAAAAGTCAGAGTCGCGCATCGCCGTATATTACGAGCTGACAAAGCCCAAGATCTGGTATCTCTTGGTGTTCACGGCGTTTGGGGCGGCACTGACTGCCTCGAACATTTACGGCATTGAGATCACTCCCGGGACGTGGGCGCTCATGCTGTTTTCAGTGGCCGCAGGCTCTGCTGCCGCAAACACGCTTACAAACTACCACGACAGGGACATTGACGCGGTGATGGAGCGGACAAAAAAGAGGCCGCTTCCCTCAAAGAGGATTCACCCCGCCACAAAGGCAAGAAACTTTGGGCTCGTGCTGGCCGGGATCTCCGTGGTGCTGGCGCTCGGGATATCAGTGGAGACTACTGCAGAGCAGGGCGCATGGGCCGCGGCATTCATTGCGTTTGGGCTTGCAAACAACGTGCTCGTATACTCGTATGCGCTAAAGCGCACATCTAGAACAAACATAATACTTGGCGGGCTGTGCGGCGGGGCCCCCCCGATGATAGGATGGGTGGCAGTCACCGTGTCGGATCTGTGGACCATGGGGCTTGCAATGGCGGGGCTAGTATTCATCTGGATCCCGATGCACATCTGGGCCCTGACACTGCACTTCAAGGACGACTATAACAAGGTAAACGTGCCAATGCTGACTGCCGTCCAGTCAGAAAAGACGTCGGCCCGGGCCATTGCCGCATCTACTGTGGTGATGGTGCTGTTTTCTGTAGCCCCGTTCTTTGTGACCGTGGGCGGTGCTGCGGTGGTGGGGGATGTATACCTGTGGACTGCGATCGCCTCTGGAGCCCTGATGACGGTCCTGTCTGCATGGGTGATTGCAAGGCCGATGGAGCGCGCCTCGTGGACGCTCTTCAAGTTCTCAAGCCCGTATCTTGCGGTGCTGTTCATAGCGCTGATGGTCGACACGGCCCTCTAGTGCTCTACGCTGTTGAGATCCCTTGTTATGTCCGTGTGCCTTGCCACCATCTGCCTGAGCTCGCCGCGGATCTGCTCGGACTCCCATCCCGAATCAATCAGTGCAGAGACACATGAGACGATCTTCCACTGAAGGCTGTTCTGCTCGTCGACTAGCTCGAGAAATTTTTTCCCCTTTTGCTCGCTCATGGCAGGCATGATCACGCATGGGGATAAAAAGCATGACCCAACTTATTAGGTGCCTCTCCCATCTTATGGTATTGCAGTGCAGCATATCAGAGTGCAGAAGAAAGGCGGCGAGGACGATACAAATAGGATTCCGGGAGACTAGAAACCTGTGTGCAGAGCACCTGCGGCTTTTTGAAGGCAGGGACGCAGAGCATCCAGTAGAGATTGCCAGAGCATCAGACATTTGGCAAAGTTTAACACATAGCACCACCAGACATGAATATGGCAGCCAAAAAGGCGAAAAAGCCAGCAAAGGCAAAGAGTCCGGCCAAAAAGACCCCATCAAGGACCGAGTTTGACAAGGCGTGGACTGCATACAACTCTGCACTGAGCGGCTGGAAGGACGCGCTTGCAGAGTGGCAAAAGGCCACAAACGGGGCGCTTGCAGCATACAATGACGCGTGTCAAAAGGCGCTCGAGTCGGACTCGGAGCTTCTAAAAAAGGTCAGTTCCAGCTGGGAGAGCACGTGGATGGAGATCGGTCCAGAGTATGTAAAGCAGCAGACAAGGATGATCGAGGGCATATTTCGCAAGACCAACATCGAGTCGATAAAAAAGTTCAACGAGCAGTGGGAAAAGTTTCTAAAGACGTCAGGGGACGACTCGATAAGGGCGTACCAGGAGGCAATCAAGAGATTCAACCAGACGTGGCAGTCAGGAACCATCTAGTCGGACTTTTGTACGGTGCTGCGCGCATCGGGAGTGTATTTGAGCTCCTTTGGGCTTGGAGGCACCGCGTCCGTCTCTGGGATGTCCCCGAGATTGTCCATCTTTACACGGTTCGAGTCCACCCGAAGATACGGCTTGCCGCCTATAGAAAAGGACAGGATCTTGCTGCCACACCTCCATGTGTCCTTGCCGCTGTGCATGGTACAGTATTGCAGTCCTTTTTTAATGTCAGAGGATATGGTCATGCGGCCTACTGCCTCGCCGTCTGCGATTCCATGCTCTGCGTCCGCATGGCGGATTGCGGCACGAATCAGGCGGTTTTTGTCATAGCTGACTGCAGAGATCAAATAGTCTGCCCACGTATCCATCATTTTTGATGCCACTCGTCTCTTAAAAAAATCCTGCGATCCTGCCGCCATACGGGCGCATTTTTACGATCCGCTGTTTTTGATCCGGAAGTTTGGCCGCCTGCTGTAAAAACCGGCTATTCGCAGTACGGCTTGGTCAGGAACGGCTCTATTACAGAGTATTTGGTCTTTAACCGGTCGCCATCTAGTGTATAGCATGTCACCTTGATCAAGTCCGGCTCAAAGCTGCCAGGCTCGTGGGATACGGCAAGCTCCACCCTGATGTTACCGTCCATGGCGGTGAACCCCGGGACGTATACATCCACGAATCCGGGCTGCGCGTCAGGGTATGACTCTAGAAACGCGCGTACCTCGTCTAGCTCTGCAAACACGTCAGTGTACGGCTCAAACCCGTCAGGGTACCTTTCCCCGCAACGCTCTGTCTTTATGTGGTCCATTATCTCGTCGGATATGACGTAACCCGGTCCGTGGCACCGGACTATGATGTCGTTAGGCTCAAAGCTAAAGCGGTTGTGAAATATGCCCATCTCAACCATGACAGACCCGTCAATTGCAACGTATCCCACCGGATAGGTGTACATGTGTGTGAGCTCGGGGTTGGCATCCGGAAACACCGAGTAGAACCGCTCCACCTCCGGCAGGGATCTAAAGTGCTCGGCGTAGATCTCCCAGCCCTCTGGCTGGTAGGGTGTATGGTAT
>RHFB01000070.1 GCA_003724285.1 Nitrosopumilus sp. H13
TTTTCTCAAACGTGGGAATCTTTGAGAGATATACGTTCCTCCAGATGATCCAGGCCCAGAACCCGGACACATTCATTCCCAGAACCGTGGCAATTCCGGTCCTCTTCCCGATGATTGCCATCTGTCCCTTTGTCTTGTATGCAAACGCCTCTTTCCTTCCCCCCCTGATCAGGGCTATCAGATTTTTGACTGCCGCCTTTGCCTGCACGGTTGCAACCTGAGCAGTCGGCGGATACGGTCTCTGTGTTCCCGGGTCAGCACACACTGCACAGTCTCCCACTGCAAAGACCCCTGAAAAGCCAGGCACCTCTAAATATTCATTTACCATTATCTTTCCCTTTTGGGTCTTGAACACGGATCTCTTGACTGTGTTGACCGGGGTTACGCCGGCAGTCCATACCAGCGTCTTTGCGCCTATGTCCCCCGCCCGGGAGTCAATAGGACTCTTTGGATCGGCGCCAAGCTGCTTTGTCGCCACCAAGCTTCCATCAAAGCCCGTGACTGTAGTCTTTAACCTGATGTCAATGCCCCTGTCTGCCATCTTTTTTCTTGCAAACTCGGCAAGTCCGGGATCAAATCCCGGAAGGATCATCGGCAGCGCCTCTAGCACCACAACCCTGAGATCCCCCCTGTGTATGGCCGGATAGTGGGTGCGCGCATCTAAGAGCAGGTCCATGAGCTCTCCTGCAGTCTCCACCCCCGCAAAACCTCCCCCTGCCACGACAAAGCTCAAAAGCCTCCTTTTTACGGCAGGGTCTGTCTCATTTTCTGCCTGCTCGAGCATGTCAATCACGCGGTTTCTGAGCATTACTGCATCATTGAGCGTCTTCATGGTGTAGGCGTTTTGTTCCACGTCTGCCATCCCGAAAAAATTCGTCTCACTGCCTAGGGCGACAATCAAAAAATCATAACTAATCGAGATGCTGCCCCTGCTGCCAGATCCCCACAACGTTACAGTCTTGCCGCGCGGATCCATGTTTTTGATCCTGCCCTCGTAGAACTTTGTCTTTTTGCAGATGGTCCGGACGGGCAGGATTATGTGCCGGGTCTCGATCATGCCGGATGCGACCTGTGGCAGCATTGGTGTAAACAGCATAAAATTGTCCTCGCTTGCCATTATCAGCTCCGTCTCCGGGTCGTCGCCAAACTCGGACTCGAGCCGTCTGGCGCACTCTATCCCCGCAAAACCTCCCCCCAACACCACGATCCTTCTGACCAAATACGCCACTTTAATTCCCCGGATGAATATATGTCAAGTTCTTACAATGTCTGAGTGCAGGATATCATACGCCCGGGACGAGTCCCGCTCATCAAGTATGACGGTAATGCTATCCTGGCCAAAAAACGCATTTACCAGCTCTATCCCGTTTGCATGGAGTACTTCTGCCACGTACGAGACCACGTCTGACTGGTTCTGTGCCGGCATCGAGATCCTGATCTTTGCAAGACCCGTGTTGAACATCTTCTCCCCGCCGTGCACGTTTCTAAATATCCGCCTGACGTCCTCCATATCCTCCACCAAAAACCTAAACGAGTCAGACAGCCTGAAAAACTCATAGTTGTCAGTCACCTTTGAGAACTCGTCTAGTACTGCCATCGAATCCATCATGCCAGAGTCCTTTGCGGAGAACCTCACATCCATTATTCCATCAGTAAGTGCAAGGCGCGCATTCTTGAGGACCGGCTCGTCTCTGATCTCTTCTTTTTCAAACGAGTCTGCATACCGCTTGATTGCCACCACCACCGTGTTGAGATTCACCCGGCTTCCCTGTATCCGCTCTATCTCTGGATGAACCTTTACTGCAAGAGCCGTGTAGTTTATCAGATCCATCTTCATACAGTCATAGATTGAGCGGTTTCTGGTAATCAACTCCCTTACGATCTCAGGTACGGACATGCCTGGGCTCCTCACAAACCTTATTATACATTGTCAGTTATAATAGGCTTGTGTAATAGGGTTGAAAAAACCCTAGAAAAGTTAATATAATGTAATACCTATTACATTCAATAGGTGAATATGACAATGTTCGACAACGAGTTCAACCGCCTCTTCAGGAGGATGACTGGCATCCTAGAGGAGTCTGGCATGAACTCTCAGACCTCCGATCCGTGCTGTTATGGCTGTGTCATAACTGCGGGACCGGACGGAACGCCTGTTGTACGGGAGTATGGAAACGCACCAGACAGTCCTGCCTCCGGTACAAGAGAACCTGTCGTGGACACGATTGTTGACGAGAAGGAAGGGGTGGTAAAGCTTGTAGCCGAGATGCCCGGGGTCGAAAAGACCGACGTCAAGATCATAGTCGACAACAGGACCGTGGATCTGTCTGCAGAACGCGACGAGAAAAAGTACCACGCCAGGGTGCCCATCGGCAGCAAGATAGATGAGGACCACATCAAGGCCACGTACAAGAACGGAATCCTGCAGATAGTCTTCAAGGTAGAAGACAGGCCCGCGGGCAAAAAGGTGGAGGTTGAATAACCCCATCCCCCCTTTTTTATGGTGATTTTATGAGCGAGACGATTTTAAAGATTGAAGAGATTCCACAGCAGCACGTGGGGCGCGGCAGGGCGATAGTGGATCCCAAGACGGTGGAGGAGAAGGGCTGGAGCACGGGCCAGATACTAGAGCTGACCTGCAACAAAAAGACCCATGTAAAGCTCTGGCCGGGGACGCCCGAGGAGTACGGCTCTTGCATGATCAAGATAGACGGCCTTACGAGGCAGAACCTGGGCGCCGGCATTGGCGACAAGGCATCCATAAAATCAGTAGAGGCCGCAGAGGCAGAGCAGATCGTACTGTCCCCTACCGAAAGGATGGCAGCCGAGGGCCTGCAGGAGTACATGGCTGCCTACTATCTCAACCACGTGTTTACTGCCGGCGACTCTGTATCGCTTAGCACCCAGATGGGCGGCCGCATCCAGTGCGTGGTCACCAGCACAAAGCCCTCAAAACCGGTCATTGTAAGTGAGAGGACCATATTCAAGCTTGGCTCCATGACAAAGGCAGTCGATGCGTCATTTCCGAGGATAACATATGACGAGCTTGGCGGCCTCAAGGGCGAGGTTCAAAAGATACGCGAGATGGTAGAGCTGCCGATGAGGCACCCGGAGCTGTTTGAAAAGATCGGAGTCGAGGCCCCAAAGGGAATACTATTACACGGCCCTCCCGGAACAGGCAAGACGCTGATTGCAAAGGCAGTGGCAGGCGAGACCAACGCCCACTTTATCTCTGTCAGCGGCCCGGAGATAATGGGCAAGCATTATGGGGAGAGCGAGGAGCGCGTCCGGGAGATCTTTGCCCAGGCAGAGGAGAACTCGCCTAGCATCGTCTTTATAGACGAGATCGACTCGATTGCTCCAAAAAGAGACGAGGTTTCAGGCGAGGTTGAAAAGAGGATCGTCTCACAGCTGCTTACGCTGATGGACGGGATAAAATCTAGGGGAAAGGTCGTAGTTATCGCCGCCACCAACAGGCCCGACTCGATTGATCCCGCGCTCAGGCGCCCGGGACGGCTTGACCGGGAGATAGAGATAGGCATGCCGGATGCGGAGGGAAGGCATGAGATTCTTGCCATACACACCAGGGGGATGCCGCTAGATGAGGAGACGAATCTAAAACAGATCTCAAAGACGACGCACGGATTCGTGGGGGCAGACCTGGAGATGCTTGCAAAAGAGGCCGCAATGAGGGCGCTCCGCAGGATCCTTCCAGAGGTGGATCTTGACGAGGAGAAGATTCCGTCGCAGATACTCCAAAAGATCCGCATTACCGCCGGCGACTTTGCAGGCGCGCTCCGGGAGGTAAGGCCCAGCGCGCTCCGGGAGGTGCAGGTGCAGGTTCCAGACATCAGCTGGGATGATGTCGGCGGACTTGACGTGCTAAAAGAGGAGCTCCGCGAGGCAGTAGAGTGGCCCATCAAACACAGGGAGGCATTCGAGTACGCAGGTGTAGAGGCCCCAAAGGGAATACTATTACACGGCCCTCCCGGAACAGGCAAGACGCTGATTGCAAAGGCGCTTGCAAGCATGACCGAGTCCAACTTTATCAGCATAAAGGGGCCAGAGCTGCTCTCAAAATGGGTCGGCGAGTCAGAAAAGGGAGTCCGGGAGGTCTTTAGAAAGGCGCGCCAGGCGGCGCCGTGCATAATATTTCTAGACGAGATCGATGCGCTGGTTCCGCGCAGGGGCTCTGCAGGCTCTGACTCGCACGTCACAGAAAACGTCGTCTCGCAGATACTTACAGAGATTGACGGCCTTGAGGAGCTCCACGGAGTGGTCATAGTGGGGGCCACCAACCGTCTGGATATAGTGGACGAGGCCCTGCTGAGGCCCGGCCGGTTTGACAGGATCATAGAGGTGCCAAACCCCGATGCAAAAAGCAGGAGGCGCATACTGGAGATTCACACGAGGAAAAAGCCGCTTGCAGACGGGGTGGATCTTGGAAGGCTCGTAGATGCCACGGAGGGCTTTAGCGGGGCGGAGCTGGCCGCTGTCGCAAACAGGGCCGCAACGGCTGCCCTCAAAAGGCACGTAGCGTCCGGCTCTGGCGGCATGTCTGGCATACGCATCACGGAACAGGACTTGGCAGATGCGGCAGACAGGGTGAGGCCTGCAAGAAAGGAGGCCCCGCTCACACAGTCCATCAAATAAATACGGAGGAATGTGAGAGAACCCGTGAAGCTGTATCTTGACTTTGACCCCTGCCAGGAGTGCAACACGATCATGGCAGGGCTGAGCAGTCCGGAGATGCTCTTTGCAGATGAAAAGACTAGGGCAGACGAGTCGGCAAAGTTTCTGCGGCACCTTACATACAACCACAGCGAGGTGGTCCAGGCAATAATGGACGATCTTCCAAAGCAGAAAAAGGAACAAGAGCCGGACTTTTACAAATAGATGCCTTGTGGGCAGTGCCGGGTCTTTGATCCCAGACAGCCTACTTTATGGACTCGAGGGTGTGTCCTCTGTTTGTAATCATCCGGGTTACTACCTCTGCAGTATAGTCTATCCCGTGCTCTTCTTCAAAGTGATCCCTCAGCCTGCCTATCAGCCCTGCAGACTTTGCCTCGTCGAGTACAAAGTCGCACTCAAAGCCATAGTCCCGGCACCTGAGCTTGAGGTTCATGCGTCAGCGGGAGCGCGGTGCATATAAAAATCATGATTACTGCATCCGAGGCGCGCATAAATAGCGCCCGGCGGCGCAAAGAACCGATGAAGGGACTGGAGCTTGTCTTTCTTGCGGCCGGCTCTGTCCTCGGCGCGCTTCTCAGATACAAGATAACAGAGCCGCCCCTGCTGCTTGGCACGATACCAGTCGGCGTCCTAGCAGTCAATGTGGTAGGCGCATTCATTCTGGGCATGTTCGTGGTGCTCTCACAGCAGTGGAACCTTGACGGAAGATACTCGCTCTTTGCGGCCGTGGGATTCTGCGGCTCGCTTACCACAATGTCTGCCTTTGCGCTTGACTCTTCTGACCTGCTTGAAGGAGGCCGCTATGGGGCGCTGGCAGTCACCGTTATGGCAAACGTGGGGCTGTCGATTGCGGCCCTGCTGGGGGGAAAGCACGTGGCCGGCGCAGTGAGCAGCTAAAAATAGAGCGGTATGCCAGTGGATGGCATGCTTGATCTGGACAGCGAGGTGTTTGGAAGAATCACCGCAAAGGAGATCATCGGGGCCAGCCCTCCGGCGCCAGAGACCCGGGACATTCTGGAAAAAGAGCTTTCAATACTCCTTGGGGAGCTGGACTCTGCCGCAGATCCCGGATGCCTGCTAGAGCAGCAGAGGGGGCGCGCCGCGCGCATCAACAACAGGCCCGGGGCCATGGCGCTGGCGCAAGACAAGATAAGGCTCTTCAACGAGTACCACGAAAGATACGTGGAGAAGATCAGGCAGAGGATCGGCCCATAGTGCCACACCCTGACCGCGCCCGTGTCTGCTTGCAGGGCCGGAACTTGTTGATTCATAAATACCAACTTGCGTAGGACTCTAGAATCATAATGGTTGGCAGTACAAAGGAGATGTGTCCCAGGTGCGCACACGGCAAGCTAGTTACTGACAACGAGTCCGGCGAGATGTTCTGCTCAAAGTGCGGGTTTGTAATCACTGAAAAACTGCAAGAGGCAGGACCCGAATGGAGGTCCTTCTCCCAGGACGAGCACGGGGACAGGGCAAGGGCGGGGGCGCCCACCTCGCTGACCATGCACGACATGGGCCTTGCTACGATAATCAATCCGATAAACAAGGACGCCTCGGGGAGGCCTCTTACATCCACCATGAAGAGCACCATCGAGAGGCTCAGGACATGGGACTCGAGAAGCCAGGTGCACGAGCCGGTAGACAGGAACTTTAGGCAGGCATTTAGCGAGCTAAACAGGCTAAAGGACAAGCTGGCCATATCCGACTCTGTAATAGAAAAGGCCGCCTATCTGTACCGCAAGGCGCTCGACAAGGGGCTGGTTCGCGGCCGCTCCATCTCCGCGCTCATGGCGTCTGCCCTGTATGCGGCATGCCGGGACACGGAGACTCCGAGAAACCTCAAGGATATAGAGCAGGCAGCCAACATAAAGAGAAAGGACATTGCAAGGTGCTACCGGCTGCTGGTAAAGGAGCTTGATCTCAAGATGCCGGTAATTGACTCGATCCAGTGCATCGCCCGGATTGCCAGCAGAATCGGCGTCGCAGAAAAGACAAAGAGGCACGCAGTAAAGGTGCTAAAGCTGGCGCAAGAACAAGAGGCGTCTGCAGGCAAGGATCCGATGGGTCTTGCTGCAGCCGCGCTATACCTTGCGTGTGTAAAGCACAGCGAGGACAAGACGCAGCGCGACATTGCAGATGCTGCAAACGTGACAGAGGTGACGATAAGAAACAGGTACAAGGGGCTAAAGGACTCCCTTGAGATCTAAC